>NZ_JAOARI010000002.1 GCF_025210605.1 Halodesulfovibrio sp.
AAAAGCTCTTACACTTTCGTGTAAGAGCTTAACTTGCTTTGGCGTCCCCAAGGGGATTTGAACCCCTGTCGCCTGCGTGAAAGGCAGGTGTCCTGGGCCAGGCTAGACGATGGGGACGCGTCGAAATATGTATTTCTAAAACGCTAAAAAGCTTTTTAGAAAATTTGGCTGGGCTACAAGGACTCGAACCTTGATTAACGGAGCCAGAACCCGTCGTCCTGCCAATTGAACGATAGCCCAGCAAGTGAGAGGTGTTTTTATGGAACTCCTCTTCTTTTGTCAACGCAAAAAAATTTTTTTCTAGAGACCGCAGCAGCCACGTCGCAGTGAGCACACACTTCGTTCTATATATGTAAACCCAATACACTTCAAAGAAAAAACTCTCTTTCACATCGAGTAAGCTATTTAGAAGTATAAGACGAATGCCGCATTCATATACCACATGTAATACATTCACCACACGTTACCCGTAGCAGAAGACTTTACTCCATGCTGCCTACCCACGTTATCATTAGTAAGTAACCACTTATAATTTGAGAAAATATAAACTTATCCCTTTAAGTTCCGATATCTCTCGAGTAAGAGGAGTTGCATGTATTAGCAATAGAATACTCGTAAGCAGTGGTGAGTAAACGGTTTCTTTTTGTATACATTACGACATTGATCTTTTTATACTAAAGTTTGCTTTTTAGAATAAAAAAGCAACAGGCTGTAAATATACGCACTGTAATATTTATTACACTATGCCATACTCACGCTGCAAAACTGTTCTCTACTCATTTAATAGACAATAGTTTTTCCTACGACATTCTATTGTAGATATTTAATTACTGAGAGGGGTTACTCATGTCGATTAAAAAACTTTTGCTGCTAGGTTTTTGTACAACCATCGGTTTGTCGCTGCTCATCGGAATAGTAGGATATAAATCAGCCTACAATGCGTCAGAACAAATCAATGAACTCATTCACGCTGATATGGCATTCCGTGAACAAACATTAACAATACGGAATCTTATCCAACGGCATCGTCGCTATGAAAAAAATATTTTCATTAATATTGGCAATGCAGAACAACAAAAAAGTTATTTTCAAAAGTTAGAACACGTCAGTCAAGAAACACAACAAGAGCTCAAAACTATATCTCAACTTGAGCCTACCGTTGTTGAATTGACGACAGAAGAACGTAGTGCCATTCAAAACTTAGAGCCTTACTACAAAGCCTACTTGCAGGGTGTTAAACAGGTTGCCCGGCAAGCTATGTCTCAAGACATTACACCTTCTGAAGCAAATGAAAGAATGATGCCTTTCAAAAAGCCATTTCACGATATGGAAGACTCCCTTCGCGAACTTGGCGAGTCCAGTCACAACATTCTCATTGCTGAGGGTAAAGAATCTATGGATCTGCTGCATGAGTCAGAACTCATGCTTATAGGCATCTGTTGTCTAGTTCTCGTATTTGGTATTGCCATCGCAGCATACATCTTCCGCGCAATTAACGGGCCGCTTACTCAGTTGACCAGTTTTGCAAACAGAGTTGCAGATGGAAACCTTAATGCAGAAACTGAAAGCTCTTTCACTGGTGAAATGGCTGTACTCCATAACTCTATCAACCGCATGATTCTTGTCCTCAAAGAAAAACTCGGGTTTGCAGAAGGCGTTCTCAACGCTATTCCTTCGCCTTGCGGCATTGTAGGACCAGACTTCACTATGCTTTGGGTCAACCAGCAGCTGCTCAATTTGCTGGAAAAGAAAGGCTCTCCTGAAAGCTACAAGGGCATAGTCTCCGGTGAGCTTTACTGGGACGATGCAACCAAAGAAACTCTTTCCGACAGAGCAATTAAAGAGCGTAAGCCGCTGCATCTCACATGCGAGCGCCCATTAAAATCAGGTGAATCATTAATGATTGATGCCACAACAACACCTGTTTACGATCTTAACGGCGAAATCCTTGGCTCTGTCTCCTTCTGGTATGATCTCACAGAAGTAACTGCTCAGAAAAAAATTATTGAAGAACAAAACGAGCGCATCAGCAACGCTGCTCAAGAAGCAAGTAGCATTGCCGATCAAGTTGCAGCTGAAGCAAGCCAGCTTGAGATGCAGGTAAACCAGACGACACAAGGAACTGCAATTCAGAGTGACCGCATAGGAGAAACAGCCGCTGCTGTGGAAGAAATGAATGCAACAACCCTTGAAGTTGCAAGCAATGCCGCCCGTGCAGCTGAAGCCGCTGACACATCACAACACATCGCATCCAAAGGTGCAGAGATAGTTCAGGATGTAGTTCAGACAACCGAAGAAGTACAACAGTATGCACAGGAGATGCGGTCGACGATTACAGAACTGGGGACACAAGCTCAGTCTATCGGCAACATTATCAACGTTATTAACGACATTGCAGACCAAACCAACCTGCTAGCACTGAACGCAGCCATCGAGGCAGCTCGCGCAGGCGAAGCCGGACGTGGTTTTGCCGTTGTTGCAGATGAAGTTCGCAAACTTGCAGAAAAAACAATGCAGGCAACCAACGAAGTGGAAACAGTTGTACGCGGCATCCAGACAAGTTCCGGCTCAACTCTAGAACAAATGGAAAAAGTTGCAAGCCACATCGAACACAATACAGAACTTACTGTAGATGCAGGCGAGGCACTTGCGCAAATTGTTGAAGCTGGCACACAGACAGCGGATAGAGTGCGCTCTATTGCAACAGCATCTGAGCAACAATCAGCTGCATCTGAGCAAATAGCCCGTTCTTCTGACGAAGTGAACGCACTTGCGCAGGAAACATCACAAGGCATGCAAGAAGCTTCTCAAGCAGTTACAGCGCTTGCAATGCTTTCGCAAAAGCTTGAAGCTGTCATGCGCGAAATACAGCAATAGCTTTGCACCAAAAGAGGGCATTTTCCCTCCGAGCCTTTTTTTGCTAAACAAACTAAAAGCTCTGAGTCGTATGGCTCGGAGCTTTTTCCTAAACTTGATAACGTAGCACAGAGATGCAACCGTCAAGTTTTCATGATTTAATTTTTATTTACGCAACATAGTTTTTCGCTTTTTGACATGTATTGTGATATTTCTTTTACACGCCAAACACCACAATACATTTCTTTTATATCGCACAAGAACAGTCAGCTTTGCATACCATACGGTTGCAGAGCGGCTCTTTGCTTTACACACGCATCGAATTGTTGGGGAGCACATGAAAAAAGCAACTCTTATTCACTCTGAAATTTCTTATGTCATCGCAAAAATGGGACATTACGATGCTATCACAATCTGCGATGCTGGATTACCTATTCCATCAAATGTGCAGCGCATCGACCTTGCAGTAACACAAGGCATTCCATCTTTTATGGATACACTTAAAGCGATTGCTTCTGAAATGGAAATCGAATCTGTCGAGCTGGCAGAAGAATTTCAAAAAGCAAGCCCAGACCTGCATGAAACCGTAACAGACTACATTGCACTGTTAGCAAAGCTTCGAAGAAAAAAAATCACTACAACCTATTCTAATTACGAAAAATTTAAAAAGCACACGAAACAAAGTCTTGCAATTATCCGTACAGGTGAATGCACTCCATATGCCAACATCACATTGAAATCCGGTGTGGTATTTTAACGGAGCCGTCGCCGCAAGCAGCGGATCACACAAAACGCAAGCAATTAAATAAAAAGACTTTTTTTCAAGTCAGTCGGGAGTGCAAGTCCGTACACGCAGCACAAAAACAAATTGTTGACGTTCTGCTACATATGGACTGCCTCCCGATACTTGCAACAACCAACGCTCACGTTCACATCTACGCATCACCGAATTGCTAAAACGCAAACTCTGATTCTAACGTGAATTCGGCACTATCCCTATCGACTATACAGCCTCAATAAACTCTAGTGTTAGTTTGAAAAGCTTCAAGAATATAAGCAGGTACATGTTCTTCTACTGGATTTTGCTAAATACTATCATATAAAATTGATAGAACAAGTGCCTTAAGAAACAACACCTCTTCCAACCGTAGCGACGTAGATGCACACCTAGAAAACAACTAGTACACCACTATGACACTGCGTTTATTGTAGAAAAAATATTTGTAGTACCCGCCATGCCATATGCATTTACAATTTATCGCAAAATGCTACGCGACATATTACAATAATTTTCCATGCATTCACAACTTGGTATCCGACCATAACTTCTCTCAGCTATCATACTGGAATAAATAGAAGTCAACAACGCGCCAGACGACTTGCAAATAGCCAGACAGTATGCCAAAATCCCGCATACTTTGACGCAATCACATTGACCCTAACTCAAGCAGAGACCCTATGACTCGAGCATCATCCTCCCTACGCACGTTGCTATTAGCAGCCATGGCGCTCTTTTTCTTTTGCGTGTCTTCACCATCACCTGCTCACGCTTCATCACAAGAAATGCGTCTTACTTCTTTTCGTCTTTCTGAAACTGATGGCGCACTCATGCTCAATTTTGGTGTAGGCGTCACCCAGATGGATCAATTGCGTTTACTGCTCACAGAGGGTGTGCAAGTTGAACTTTTCTGCCATGTAAATCTGTCAAAACCACGTTCGTATTGGTTCGGAAAAGGGCTGGCGGAAACCAGTATTGCAAGCCGCTTATACTATGACACACTCACAAAAGATTATTTTTTAACTCTGCCTGACAACAACGCGCCACACCGTAATAAAAGTTTACCTAAGCTGATTGAAGGGGCTTGGAAGTCCATAACTCTTCCTGTGGGAAGTACAACCTTAATGACTTCCGGTGATGATTACAGAGTCACTCTCGATGTTGAAATGGTTAATACCGATGTGCCCGAATGGCTCAGTAAATCATTCTTCTTCTGGTCATGGGATCCAGCACCTCCAATACAATACTCAACGGACTTCACGTACTGATAGTACGTAGGAATACATATGACCCCTACCGATCAGGGCACAATCATCGTTAACGCCATTGACGCGCGTGAAAAAAAACGCCGCAAACGAGAACTCATCGTTGCGGCTGTTGTCTTCCTTGTCATCATCACACTTACATGGATAGAGCTTAAATATCTTGGTGTGGATTCGTATTTTTTCCTCGCCCTGTTCAATTTAAACTTTATTCTTGTCCTGCTTATCCTTTTTATTGTTCTGCGTAACGGGGTCAAACTCATCCTCGAACGCCGCCGCAAAGTACTTGGGTCGCATCTTCGCACACGCCTTGTACTTGTCTTCATGTGCCTTTCTTTAATCCCGACTGCGCTTATGTTTGTTATCAGCACGCAGTTTGTGCAAACATCTGTGGACTACTGGTTCAAAAATCAGGTCGAAACTTCCATGGAAACGGCGCTTGATATTGGACAAGCATTTTATGCGGACTCCTTGAATGACCTTGAGCACTTCAGCGTTAATATTATTGACCAGATTCGTAAGCGAAAATTCGCATGGGGCGGCAAAGGAATGGATAGTTTCCTTGAAGAAAAACGCTCCGAATACAACCTCACGGTTGTTGGCGTTATGTCTCCCAAGCGCACAGAACAAAACTGGCACGGCAAAAAAGATATCGAAAAAGTTTGGGAAGAGACCAAAAGCCGTATCAACTGGGGTAACTTAGAAAAAGACCCCCGATTCTGGTCTCTTATCTGGCCGGGTGCAGCATCAGACTATGCCGTTGGCGTGCTTCCCGTTGATGAAGGTAAAACAGGCTACCTTGTGCTGGTTCGCAGCATCGGCAAAGATACCATGTTCAAACTTGACCGCATTGTACGTGGTCTGGATGAATATAAAAAGCTGCGCACCCTCAAACGACCTCTTAAAATTACGCTCTACTTTATTCTTGGTGTAGTCACCCTGCTTATTATTCTTGGAGCAATGTGGTTCGGGTTCCGCCTTGCAAAAGAGCTTGTTGAACCAATTCTTGCCCTCGGCAAGGCAACGGAACGCATTTCCAAAGGTGACCTTTCTGTACGTTTGGAAGATACATCCAACGACGAGCTGGGCGTACTTGTCGGCTCGTTTAACCGTATGGCAGAAGACCTTGAGCAAAGCCGCAATAGCATTACAGATGCGAACACAAAGCTGGAACATCAAAATCTCGAAAAAGAACAACGTAACAGATACATAGAAGCTGTTCTCGACAATACAGCAGCAGGTGTTGTTTCCGTTGATTCTCTCGGACGAATTTCTACCATCAACAAAGCTGCTGCCTCCATGTTTGGTGTATCTGCCCAGTCACTTATTGGCTGGAACGTGCACACACTTATGAAAACCCGTGTTGAAAGCGAACTAGTGGGTGAATTGATTTCCCATTTCCAGACGACCCCTGAGTCACCTTGGAAGCGGGAAGTTGCCGTAAACATCGGAGGGCGCGAGTTAAAGTTATTATTGAGCGCGATTGGGCTACCATCCCACGATGACAAAGAATTTGGCTTTGTGGCTGTAATCGAAGACATTACTGAACTGGAAAAAATGCAACGTATGGCTGCATGGCGAGAAGTTGCCCGACGCATTGCGCATGAAATCAAAAATCCACTTACCCCGATCAAGCTGTCTGCTCAGCGATTGCAGCGCAAGTACGGCAAACAGATTGAAGAACCGGCATTCAGCCAATGCACTAATCTGATTGTAAAAGAAGTAGAAGAACTCCAAAACATGGTGCAGGAATTCTCCGCTTTTGCAAAATTACCGGAAGTAATGCTTGCACCGGGAGAAATTGACCCGCTGCTGCAAGAGCTTGTTACGCTCTATAAAAACTCGCACACTAAAATAAGTTGGAATTATCAACGACTGAACGAGATTCCAATAATTCAGATGGACAGTTCCGCACTAAAACGCGTGTTTATGAATATTATGTCTAATGCCGCAGAAATTCTTAGCGGAAACGACAATGCAACAGTGACTGTCACCCTTGAACACAAACAAGCACGAGGGCTTGTTCGCATTGATGTCGAAGATAACGGTCCGGGGCTCACTCAGGAAGAGCGTTCAAGACTGTTTGAGCCGTATTTCTCACACAAAAAAGGTGGCACAGGACTTGGATTAACCATTGTGAAATCCATCATCAGCGACCATCGAGGCTACGTGCGGGCAAACAGTCCTGAGCACGGTGGAACCATTGTCACGGTAGAGCTTCCTGTGGTATAGTACGAGAGGCACACAATCTCGTAACTATTCCAAACCTCGAACAAGAGGGAGCCAGAAACAATGCGCGTTGTACTTCTAGGTGGTTCGGGTTTCATAGGTAGAGCACTCACAAGTCGACTGCTTGATAATAATGCTCATGTTGTTGTTACATCACGTAACCCTGAACGTGGCAGGTATCTTATTCCTGAAGGACATTCTTTCCACGTTGATTTTGCATTGTGGGATGGAAAAAGTCCTGACCAGCTTGCACCGCACATTAAATCTGCTGATGCGGTTGTTAATTTAATCGGGTCAAGCATAGGGGATGGACGCTGGACAGATGAGCGTAAAGCGCTGATCCATGACTCACGTGTATCTGCTGGAACAGGGCTATGTAATGCCGTTTCAATGCTTGATGATAAACCCAAAGTTGTCATTCAGGCTTCAGCTATCGGGTACTACGGTTCACAGCCGACATCACCGGAAGAACAATATGTAACAGAAAGCAGTCCAGCTGGTCAGGGATTTCTCGCCTCTGTTTGTAAAGACTGGGAAAACTCTACAGCCTGCATGGATATCAGCGGAAGCCGCCGAGTTATCATTCGTACAGGTCTAGTACTGGGTGACGGCGGGGTACTGCAAAAATTCCTTACACCGTTCCGTATGGGCATGGGTGGACCTTTAGGAAGTGGTCATCAGGTAATGTCCTGGATTCACATCCAAGATCAAGTTGATGCCATTATCCATTTAATCAACACGCCATCCTGCGAAGGCGCCTTCAACCTTACCTCACCTTATCCAGAAACAATGACAGACTTTTGCAGCGCACTCGGCACAGTGCTCGGCAAACCTTCATGGTTACGCGTTCCTGCTGCTGTATTGCGCATGGCGATGGGTGAAATGGCAGAAGAACTTATTTTGCAGGGTCAACGTGTTCTGCCCGAAAAATTGCTCGATTCCGGTTTCTGTTTCTCGTATCCGTCACTTACTGACGCGTTAAAAAATATTCTCAATCGCTAGTGCAGCATACTTTCTAGTCCGTTTAATACCTATGGAGCTTCTATGCCTCAGTCCAAGGCACGTATATTAATTATTGATGATGAAGAGGGAATCCGCTTTTCACTTAGAGGAATTCTGGAAGACGAAAACTACACCGTTGATGAAGCTGCCAGTGGCGAACTGGGGCTGGAAGCTATTAAAAATGAATCGCCCGATCTAGTTTTCCTCGACATCTGGCTGCCCGGCATGGACGGTATGGAAGTTCTTACAAGCATCAAACAACACGACAAGTCGCTTCCCGTTATTATGATATCCGGACACGGTAACATTGAGACAGCCGTCAACGCTATCAAATATGGAGCGCACGACTTTATCGAAAAGCCTCTTTCATTAGAAAAGGTCGTCATTGCTGCGGACAAAGCACTCGAGTTTCAAAATTTACGTAAAGAAAACCTCGCCCTCAAATCCCGCATACGCACAGAACAAAATGTCGAAATTACTGGGGACTCACCGCCCGTAATCGAACTTCGGGAACAAATTGAGCGTGTCGCACCTACCGATGCGTGGGTCTTAATAACTGGCGAGAATGGCACGGGTAAAGAAATCGCTGCCCGCTCTATTCACGCGCATTCACGCAGAGCGGATAACCCTCTTGTTGCCGTGAACTGTGCAGCAATTCCGGAAGAGCTTATTGAATCAGAGCTATTTGGACATGAACGAGGTGCTTTTACAGGAGCAGACCAGTCCAAAACCGGTAAATTTGAAATGGCAAACAACGGCACGTTGTTTCTCGATGAAATTGGCGACATGAGTATGAAAACGCAGGCAAAAATCCTGCGTATTCTTCAAGAACAGTCATTTGAACGGGTTGGCGGTAACAAAACTATCAAAGTCAATGTGCGTGTTATTGCGGCAACAAACAAAAAGCTGGAAGATGAAATACGTGAAGGAAATTTCCGTGAAGACCTCTACTACAGGCTACGGGTATTTCCTATTTATGTTCCACCTCTTAGGGTTCGTGGGACGGACATAATTACGCTTATCGAGCGATTTATCACAACGCTTGTTGCAAAGCATGGCTTCAAGCCGCTCACCTTTGATGATGACGCCACAAACGCCTTGCTTCAATACGGCTGGCCGGGCAATGTCCGTGAACTTAAAAACTTTACAGAACGAATGCTGATTATGTACGGCGGAAAAAATGTTACCGCTAAAATGCTACCGCCAGAATTTCTGCAATTCATGCCCCAACCTTCAACTGATTGCGACCAACTTATTACTGGTGGCTCCGTTGATTTTAAAGAAGCACGCAACCGTTTTGAAGCAGCTTTCCTCGAATCAAAACTTAAAGAATACGATGGCAATATTACGCGCCTAGCAGAAGCCATCGGTCTTGAGCGAAGTTACCTCTACCGTAAGCTTCGTTCGTATAGCATCCAATCAGACTAACTGCGTAGCTATAGGCGATGTTCATAGCAATCTTATAAAATAAAAAAAGTGGAGAATTATCTCCACTTTTTTTATTAACGACAGTTAGTTGTATAAAGTCTACAAAAGTTCTTTTATCGGATAAATTCGCTGTAACAACGTTGTTTTATTATTGGTGATACTTAATTGAAGTGCATACGCCTCATGCAGAGCAATTGCATCCGGCACTTCAAATGTTGTTACAATGCGCTTAAAGCGGTTAATGCTAAACTCCATATCTTTCTTATTCGCGTCAATCATAACTACTTTACCGTCTTTTCCGATAAACGAAAGTACGATGGAGCCGCGGATAGTTCCTTTAGCATTCTTATTATCCAACTTCAGCGAGAGTCTAAGATTGCCGCCAGTGGCTTTTTGCAATTTAAGATTAGATATTGCAACAAGGTTATGGTCAACTACCTGCAAAATAGACGAAAGATCAATTGGAGGTGGAAGCTCTGCTGAGGCTGCCACACTCATTGAAGAGAACAGTGCCTGAAGCTCTTCAGGATCATTCGACTGCAAAATTTGCTCTATATTTTCAAGACGTTCAACATATACTTTAAGGTCACGAAGTTCTTTTTGCACCCCGTGCCGTTCATTCATGAGAGTGGTATTTTTCTCCCACAATGAAAAGCTCGTAAAAATTCCGCAGACCGCCACCATCACGACGAAAAGCAGGACTATTACGAGTGAACGCAAACTGGAGGGGCTTACTCGGTATCGTCGAACATTGGTATCGTCACGCATTATGAGGACACTATACTTTTCGCTCATCTATCTGGCTCTCCACTCTTCGCTTACAATGACCCACCGATCATGTTGTGGCAGTAAAACAAGTGTTTTTCTACCTTTGTCTGTATATCCGGTACTATCTCCATAGTACTGATTCATACTTACTTCAAGTCCTCGTCTAGACATGCTCATGGTTATATCAGAAAGGGTTATTTGAGCAGGCATTGCATGCTGCCATACTGTACGTTTGTGCTCCGCAATAGATTTAGCCCCACGGCGTACACCTTGAACTGCATTTGGTGCGTACTTTTCAATGTACTTTTCTACTGAAGCACTTTTCCAATCAATAACCCAAGCATCTAAAAATGTATGCACACCCGTAGCCACAGCGTTAAGGTATGCTTTTTCTAATCCATTGTTTCTTTCAACCCACTCCATACCGACAATTGCAAACTCCCCTTCATCGTTTTTTTGCCAATACAAACGACGAGTCCCTTGGGAAACAAGATTGGGCGCTCTATAATACTGCTCAAACCAAGTTACCCAGTAATCAGGACCTTGCAATACATTTACATGATCTGTCCATGTAATTATCCAAGGAAGTCTTGAAAAAAGATTCTTTTTTTTATGAGCAAAAGAAGTAAACGACTCATTCATGCTTTTAGAAAACGCTTCCGATGAAAACATCTGTAAAAAATCAGAAGAGCGATTCTGCCACGCAGCAAGCCACTGCTTTGTTTTTTCCTGTAAAGTATGCACTTCGGCATCAGCTTTAAAGTATGGTGCTACCTTTTCGGCTAAAACAACAGGAGTATTAATTGTGACTCGTGCATTCAAGTCAGCAATATCAGGATTATTCATAGCGATGCAGCCTTTTGTTTCTCGCGGAACAATAGGAGCACCCCTGCCATGTATCCAAATACCATGCCCGTTCTTTTTTCTCAATTTATCAACTGGGTTAGGATAATTAAGTGTATAGGCTTCTTTTCCATACAAAGCGTAGTCGAGTCCGGCAGTTCTCCGATGTTCGACAAAATAGATGCCTTCGGGAGTTTTTCTATCTCCTTCACGCTGCTTATCGCCTTTTACCTGCCCAGAGCTGCATGGAACTTGGGTAGATGCAAGTTCACTGGCTTTATGTCCAAAAAATTGTGCAGACTGTCGGGATTTATCCACAGTAACAAGCATAGGAAGCTCAACAGCTTCTTCAGAAATAACAGCCTGCCAACCGGCAGACGCAGACCCCGTAGAAATGGTAAAACAAATGGCAATCAGAAAAAAATACAGAAACAAGCGCATGAATATCCTTACCAGAGGGACAATCCCCCACACATAGCGAAAGTAGTTTGAAGCTGTAGTATATTGTAAATACAGACTGACAAAGGACATTACAGAAGCCAAATTGTCAAGAAATTGCGACCGAATGCATAGGAAAAAAATGTAAAAAAAAAGTGCTCCCCTCAGGAAGCACTTTAGTACTTAGCAAAATAAAAGTGATTAGCTAGTAGCTAATGCAACAAGCTCTTTACGATCAAAGATGGATACCAGTTTGTAACCACGCTCTGCAAGGGCTTCACGACCACCTTCATCACGATCAAGAACTGCACATACGCAAGACACTTTAAGACCAGACGCTTCGATGCGTTCAATTGCAGTAATAACAGAACCACCTGTAGTTACAACATCTTCAAGCATGACAACTACGTCACCATCTTCAAAGTTAGCCAAGCCTTCAACACCTTGACCAGTGCCATGACCTTTAGGCTGCTTACGCACGATAAGCGCAGGCAGGTGTCCACCTTTCTCATAAGAAATTACAGAAGTAGAGCTTACAAGCGGGTCTGCACCAAGAGTCATACCGCCCACGCCTTTCACTTCTGAAGCATTCTCTAAACCGCAGATGAGATCGTAAAAAAGATTGCCCATCAGCCAGGCACCTTCAGGGTGCAGAGCGGTCTGACGGCAGTCAAAATAGTACTCACTCTTCTTGCCGGATGCGAGAGTAAAGTCGCCTTCTTTGTAAGACTTCTCGTACAGAAGTTTTGCAAGACGTTTTTTTAATTCTGTCATTTTCCGCTCCATAATTTGCTTGAACTGAATATCTTAAGAGTTGAACACGCGACCGAAAATCAAGTCTTCATGA
The DNA here is from genome assembly GCF_025210605.1 of Halodesulfovibrio sp. Lineage (NCBI taxonomy): Bacteria > Pseudomonadati > Thermodesulfobacteriota > Desulfovibrionia > Desulfovibrionales > Desulfovibrionaceae > Halodesulfovibrio > Halodesulfovibrio sp. The sequence continues at coordinate 12,452 of NZ_JAOARI010000002.1, forward strand.
CGCAGGTAGTAACTTGCGTCGAACACTTCATCCATTTTTTCAGATGAAATGCGAGCACTGATTTCAGGATCTTTTCGGACTAAGTCTTCAAAGAGCTGTTTAGTGTCCCAACTTTCCATGGCACATTTTTGTACCATTACGTATGCATCCTGACGTCCCATACCTGTTTCAACGAGAGCAAGAAGCACACGCTGGGAAAAGAACAGTCCCATAGAACCAACAAGATTGCGATCCATGTTTTCTGGAATAACACGCAGGTTAGAAACAAGGTTGGACAAGCGGTTGAGCATGTAGTTCATAAGGATAGTGGTATCCGGCATAATTACACGCTCAACAGAGGAGTGACTGATGTCACGCTCGTGCCACAATGCCTGATTTTCCATAGCAGAAAGTGAGTTGCTACGGATAAGGCGGGAAATACCTGTAAGGTTTTCTGCTGAAATCGGGTTTTTCTTATGTGGCATAGCAGAAGAGCCTTTTTGACCTTTGCGGAAGCCTTCTTCTGCCTCAAGCACTTCTGTACGTTGCAGGTGGCGCAGTTCCACGCAAAGACGCTCAATACCACCAGCTGCAACAGCAAGTGCAGTAAAGTAAGCTGCGTAACGGTCGCGGTTGATAACCTGAGTAGAAATCGGGTCTACTGCAAGACCGAGAACTTCACAGGTTATGGATTCAACTTCTGACGGAATCATCGCCATTGTGCCTACAGCACCGGAAATTTTACCGACGCGAATACCTTCTACCGCAGCTTTAAAGCGCTCATAGTGACGTTTAAATTCTGCATAAAAACCAGCCATTTTCAAACCGAAGCTTGTCGGCTCAGCATGGATACCGTGTGTACGTCCCATGCACAGACGACCTTTATTCTCGTGCGCGATAGTTTTCAAAGTCTCAAGCATTTTTTCAAAATCTTTGAGAATGATATCACCTGCACGGGAAAGCAGAACGCCGTTCGCTGTGTCTACAATGTCGGAAGAAGTACAGCCAAGGTGGATAAAACGGGCTGCCGGACCAACTTTTTCTTCTACAGCAGTGAGAAAAGCAATCACGTCATGACGCGTGGTTTCCTCAATTTCCAGAATACGGTCCACGTCAAAATCGGCCTTCTCACGAATCTGCTTCATACTTTCATCATCGATTTCGCCAAGGCGGTGCCATGCCTCACAAACAGCGATTTCAACTTCGAGCCAGACGCGGAATTTGTTTTCAAGCGTCCAGAGCTGACCCATTTCAGGGCGAGTATAACGATCGATCATTTTAGCGTTCTCTTACATACGATTGTGGTTAAAGGTTGCTATGCATAAAAAAGGCAGCCAATGCAGGCCGCCGGAAATATCTATCTAAGATGCAGAAGAGGATGAGGAGTCGGAACACCCGGAAGAACCGGATGGAATGTTCTTTTTAGCGGGATTCGATGCCGCACTGTTTTTTCCATATTCGGAAACATACCAGCCACCGCCTTTTAATACAAAGGTAGTGTTGGACATAATACGTTCGGCTACTCCGCCGCATACAGGACATGTAATGGACTCATCACTCTCAGAACAGGATGTTGTCCATTCTTCAAAAATTTGTTCACACGCATTACAGCGGTATTCATAAATGGGCATGAACCCCTCCATCAACAAAAAAACTGAAAATAACTAAACAGCGGCTTCACTGTCACAAAACATGAAACCGCTGCCAAGAAAAATGCCGTTTTCCAGCCTGCAAATGCAGCTGAAAAACATTATCGAACTGAAGGCAGCCGATAATCTATCGTAAAGAAACTTATGCGTTCTTAGCAGCAATAGCTTCTTTAATACGAAGTTTCATTGCTTTTTTACGGCGATGACGACGACGGTCGAGTTCTTTCTTACGTTCGTGTTTTTTATGAGCCATTATAATTCTCCTTAGCGGTCTTTTCAAAAGTCGGGAGGATACAGTAGAAACCTTAGGTTGTCCAGTGATGCAATAGAATTACTGATGGTTTCAGTATACCTATTGGCAAAAACTTTTTTCTGCGCAATGTCAGAGTGTTATGCAGAAAACCTTCTGCTTCCCATTGCAGCACAAAAATGACAACCGCCTATAAAGTGTTATCCCTTACACCACCATACCGCAAGACAAAGGCTTTCCATTATTCCGACCTCTTATCATGAAAGCCGCTTACTTTTTCAGTACAATGAATTTGCACTGCCTCAAAGCCGACACGACGCAACGTATCTTCAATTGCAACATGGTGTTTGTGCAACATACCTTTTTCTGCGCTGGAAATTTGAAGCACCTGAGAGCCGTCATCTAGTATTCGCACTCGAAAATTTTGCAGTCCATATCGCTTCAGGGCATTCTCGCAATCCTCAACTTGCTGCAACATTTGCTCATCAGGCGCAGTTCCATACGAGAACCGCGTCAGCAGGCACGGGGTCGCAGGCTGGTCGGCATGCTCCATTCCTGTTTCGATCGCCAACTCACGTACATCTTCTTTTGTAATGGAGCACAGTGCAAGAGGGCTGACAATTCCAAGCTCTTTTAGCGCCTTCAGCCCCGGTCGATATTCACACAAGTCAGAAGCATTAGTACCATCAAGTATAGTAGGCTGTGGTCCTTTGCCATCATTGCACTCGACCATCTCTTGAATTGTGGCAAACAGCAGACGCTTGCAATGATAGCAGCGAGCTTTATCGTTTGCCGCAATTTCCGGCACAGAAAGCGGCGACAAGCGCAATGCTCGATACGGTATATGATGCGTTTGCAACCACTTCAGCGCCTTTGCAGATTCTGCACGGGGCACATGTTCACCTGTAATATGTACAGCCATGAACTCTATGTTTGCCCGATGCATGACATGCGCTAAAAAACGGCTGTCCACACCACCGGAAAATGCCAGTACGGGAGAAAAAAAGCCCTTGAGTTTAGACTCAAGGGCTTGAAGCTTTGCAGTATTTACCATGCGGGTATTTTTTCCACTGGTTCGCTCAAAAGAAACTCGCCCTTTTGAATCCATTCTTTAAGTTTGTCTGCAACTTCGAGGGAAATCGGGTAACTGGTCATCGGTACTGTTTCAACCTTTTTACCCATAATTTCTACTTCACCAGACTTCAATTCCTCGTACGTACAATGTTGCAGCACGCGTGGTAACCCGTTGGGGTAATCATGCCCGTAATCCTTAACCGGCATTTGGATGTCACTGTCTGCCACACCCGTGTACCACGCAATTTCCTCATTTAATATTGGAATCGGAATACCGACACCAACGCTCATGGTGTTACCGTACCCTAAGAAACTTAAACCGCGCAAGTATCTTGCATCCATTTGTTTTAAATCACCTTTAAGTTCTAACGTACCGGAAGGTGAAAGAGGAATTCCCCGCTCGTTGCGCTTAGGGTTTGGTACATGCTGTGTACCTGCCCCGATAACATAGCCGATACCACCACCAAGGAAGATACGAGTACCAAGCCCGATAGTCTTGAATAACGGATCGTTAAACAATGGTGACAAGCAGCCAGCTGTCGCAAAGTTTACGTTACGCAAATTAGGCTTAAGAGGTCCCATGTAGGTATATATAATGCGGCTGGTAAGGTTTACCGCAGCATTATAGTTCTGGTAACAATTTCGGGGATTAAACAGCTCTGCATGCGGCAAATCAGCGAGAGTTATATCCCGTTCATACAATTTTCGTGGATAACAGTCTGTGCCATACGCTTCAGCGCGTAACGAAACAGAGCGTCCGGCAACCAAATCTTCAATAACGTTGCCGCCGCCATATTTAAATTGTCCGGGATACACTTTGTTCAGCGGATCGTCTTCCCGCGGCTCAGTCGCACCTAAATATCCATCCACTGCGGCAAGCCCGGAATAGGCTGGAACACCATTAAGGGTGACCTTGGATGTTTTAATTGTAGGTGGCTCCTGTTGACCGATATTAAAAAGAAGACCGGACGAGCACATAGGCGAAAATGTACCGGTAGTAACAACGTCTACCTCTTTGGCAGCCTTTTCTTTACCCATTGTACGTACCGCATCAGTCATTTCTTCTGCGTTTAATACAACAGCCTTACCGGAACGAATTCGCTCATTAATCTCAGCAATAGTTTTATTTACTTTAGTGTGTGCCACTTCCGCGCCTCCTCAAGGAAGATATACTTTTCGTGATGTGATTCGATCTATATCAACTTTTGCAGATAACCTCAAGTAATGAGTTTTCAAAAAAGTCATCTTTTTAGCGTAGTACGTCAGCAGAACTTTTCCCTTTATTATCAGCAACAAAAAAAGACAGCCTCTTTTCACCTGTTGTGCGATTCTAAAAAAGAATTTGCAACAACTTTACGAAAAAAGGCTGTCATTCATGCTTTGGGGAAATATATTTTACATAAGTGATAAAACTTTTCTGGCACCTGCGTGAGTTGGATCAATCTCTAAGCAAATATCTAAATGTACTTTTGCCATCTCCAGCTCTCCCGCCTTATAAAAGATCAATCCCATATTGTAGGCAGTTGCTGGCTCTGTACGAACAAACTCCTGATTCAGCTGAATGACCTTTTTCAAACAAGCCGCTGCCTGCTTATAGTCCTTCCCTTCAGCAGAAGCGACAGCAATGTTGTAGTACAAGTTTTCATCTTTGCGGGAAATTTGAAGAGCGCGTTTGTATTCTGTAATAGCGTCACGCCATTTACCCTGCTTTCGCAGAACAATACCGAGACTGTTGAAAGTCTCAACATCTGCTTTTTCCAGATTATCCCCTTTTACGCGCAAGGCTCTGCGCAAGAAAAGTTCAGCACGTTCAGGGTCATGCTTTTCGTAGGCCGAAGCAATACGCTGGGACACGCTTCCCAAATAGTCCATTGCTTCCTTATTTGCCTGACGAACAGCACCCTCAAAATACGCATCTGCGCTTACAAAGTTACCCAGATCGACGTAAATGTGACCAATATCCAGCTTGCGCTCAACATTAAGCGGACTCATTTTGTCCAGCTTTGTCAGACAATCGAGCTGTCTTTTTTTAACCCCTGCAACACCATATAAATCTGCAAGTTTTTTTAAGGGATCAAGAAATAACGGAGCAGAATCCCCTGCCCCCATGTAGCACTTATGCGCCTGCTCGTACTTTTTCATTCCCTTATACGCATCACCCATAACAAGCAGAGCAGCAGACAACCCCGGCTTAGCCTTAAGGACGGTTCTGCCGACATTGGCAGCATCTTCATAGGCTCCCTGCTCAAGCATGGTCTTTGCGATATCAATAAGCTGAGAAATTTTACTTTGGGGCTTAATGCTGTGAGCGACTTTTTCAATAAAAGTATTAATCGCGATAGGCTTTGTAATAAAGTTATCAGCACCAAGTTCGTGCAGGAGAATAAACTGCTCTTTAGGAGCTTCAGTCATGGTAATAAAAATCTTACATTGACTGTATTCTTTCTTAATTTTGCGGACGAGCGAAGACATTTCCCTGTCTTTAAAAATACGCTCGATAAAGACCAGCAACTTTCTGTCGGCAGCAAGTTCTTTTTTAATATTTTTTATTGTCTCTTCGACGGTACTAACTTGCGTAAAACACTTATTTCGCAACCCAAGGTGTTTGTTAAGAGTCTGCCGCAAAAGTGTCGTAAAGTTCGTATCTTCCGTCAAGACAATCGCATAACCATTCTTCTTCATGAAAAAATCGATTATGCTAGCCTCGAACTTTCGAAACTCCATTTTGGCTAAAACACTTTCCATCGACATACGAACTCCAACCTTACGCTGCTACTAAAAAAATACAATACGGGGCTGCTGATACCATACTACGCGAACAGCAAAACAAACAGTAACCGCAACAAATCTACGTTACCGATGCTCCTCAAGAATAACGCAATGCACTACAAACCCTGTGTGAAGTGATAAGTTGTTATGTAAAAAATATATGAAAATTTTTGTGATAAACTTATCGTATTGCAAAGATAGAAATTATTTTTCTCTACATCACATACATGTATATTAATATGTGTCAAATAAAGTAGCAACACATAAAAATTTAGCAGGTTACACTACAATTACCACTACAACCTTTTTCCGCACCGCTTACAATACACTGCATCGGGAGAGTGATCCTGTGTTCCGCAAGAGCTGCAATTCATCTCTCCGATCTCTTTTTTCGCATCAATAAATCCCTGCGATATGACTCCGGCAAGAATTACAATCATGCTGTACCCTATCAGCATGATGAGCGAAGCGACTACCTTACCCAGCACAGTCTGTGGTGTTATGTCTCCATACCCAACCGTAGTCAGAGTAACTATTGCCCAGTAAATGGAGGTGGGAATTGAAGTAAATCCGTGCTCCTGCCCTTCGATAACGTACATTAACGTTCCGAAGATAACGACAAGCACCATAATCCACAAAGACAGCACTGCTATTCTGCGGCGGCTGTTGCGCAAAATTTGCAACATTAAGTGCGTATCGTTCAAATACTGCAATAACTTTACTAACCGAAGAATACGCAACACGCGAAAAAGGCGCAAAAGTGCTAATGAAGGAAAGACAGGGAACAGAATTGTCACCCATGTCGGAGCAACAGAAAGAAAGTCTATCACCCCGAAAGGACTGGTAATATATGTTTTAGGAGACGGCGTGCACCATATCCTGAGCAAATATTCTATAGTAAAAAGAACCGTAAAAAAAAATTCCAAATAATTTACTGCAAACCAATACTCAGCCGCGACTGAGGGGATGGAGTATGCAAGTACCACAAGAACCGACATTACTATCGAGGCGATAAGAATTGCGTTAAAAATCTTACCCGCCAGCGTTTCACGCAGGTACATAGTTGTATATACAATCTGCCGGACAGTTTTTCGCCTCATACTTCCTCACCGGTTATTTTTCTATCTTTTCAGCCTACTACAAAAACAATTCTACCCTCCAGTATTACCTCTACCGCAAGTATTCCGAACACAGGCACAGTATTTATCTACTATGACCACGCTGCTACCTAAAAAAAGAATGCCCCTTGAGCAAAAAACTCAAGGGGCACGAACAACTCTGGTATATCACAACGCAAAAGCCCGGCTTCTGCAATATCACATTATCCTTTTGCAATAATCTTTCGAAACGCAGCTTCTGTAAGGTGTGACATAAGATTATGTGAACCTTCAACAGCCTCCTCTTCATTCCCGAAGGCAACAGCGCGCATAATAACACGATGAATAAGGCTTCCTTTCAAGTTATCTGATTCTTCTTTATTGGCGAACCAGAACCGCCTTGAAAGGCTTTGCACCTGTTCCATTGTATTATGAAAATACGGATTGCCAGTGGAGTCAGCAACAAGCGTATGTATATCCTGAAGACACTGAAGAATCCCTTCTTCGTCGCCATCTTCTGAACATAACACTATCTTATCTCCCAGCCTGAGCATTGCTGACTTTTGCGAAGCCGTTCCGCGCAGAATCGCAAAACGCAGGCAAATTGGTTCAATTTGTCGGCGCACCTCTAACATCTGAATCTGTTGCTCAGGTGTTATCGTTAAAAACTCAATACCTTTGCGTGGATGAACCTTAAGCATATTGTCGTACTCTAGTTTCAACAACGCTTCGCGCACTGGCGTACGTCCAAGATTAAGCAGCGACGCCAACTTATTCTCAGAATACAGAGTCGAAGTATCCAGCTCCCCAAAAACAAGCTTCCGCTCAATCTCAAGACGTGCAAATTCAGATTGCGATTTATTATTCATAATTTTTAATTCCGTGTTTCATCAACAACGTTGATATACAAGTTCTCAAGCAGGAATCCATCCCAGCCTTCATACTGATCTACCAGACATACAACCCTCACTCAACAAAAAGATAACATATTGTAATAAAAGACTTTTATTTAAAAACCTTTAGAGAAAACACAACCTAGCAAGCACAAACTGACATATCAAGGCAGCATAGATCATATTTTAGATATCCTTTTTTCACCTCATAAGCCTTGATATATACGCATAAAACAGCTTTTAAGCATCTTTTTTCAATTTTTTATTGCAACACTCTCAAAACTGACATATCACCAAAAGGAAGTTGTCCAATTATTTTCTCAAAGAAAATTTTTAGCTAGGTAATTCAAAGCTAAAATAGATATATCAAAAGGAGCATCTATTGGAATTTTGGAATGAAAAAGCGATATCTTCGCACACTGAACCTGTTTTAAAAGAAGTAGACGTTGTTGTTTGCGGCGGTGGGCCTTCAGGTGTTGCAGCTGCAACTGTCTGTGGTCGCCAAGGACTCAACACTCTGCTTATTGAAAAAAACGGATTCTGCGGAGGAGCAGCTGTTTCAGGTCTTTCAGGTACTATCTGCGGTCTTTATTTGACGCAGGAAGACATCGAAAACAAAGAACCTGAACAGGTTGTTTTCGGATTTGCTGAAGAGTTCAAAAAACGCCTGACTGAAAAAGGTGGACTGACTGAACCGCAAATTTACGGAAACACCCACGTTCTGACCTTTGATCCTTTCTGCTGGCGTGAAGTTGCAGACGACATGTTGGAAGAAGCCAATGTTTCTGTGCTATATCACACGCTCGTATCTGAAGTATCTAAAGACGAAAATACGCTGACTGCTATCCGTATTGAATCAAGCGCAGGCAACTCCTACATTAAAGCCAAAGCATTTATCGATTGTACAGGTGATGCTGCACTTATCGCTAAAAGTGGACTCGAATACACATTTGGTGACAACGGAGCTATTCAAAACCCGACAATGATGTTCAGGGTTAGCAATGTCGATTCACCTGCTTTCTATGAATACTTCGGTAAAGACACAATCTGCCCTGCTGACTGCACCCGCAAGCTCTCCGATGCCTACGCAAAAGGCACATACAATACCCCACGAGACCGTGTTTGGATTTTCCCGACACCGCAGGAATCAATTTTTCTTATGAACTGCACTCAGCTTGCAGGGCAGCACGGTGAAATGCTCAACGTCATCAACCCAGAAGATCGTTCACATGCTGAAATATCAGGTCGCAGAGCCGCAAGAGAATATCATCGATTCTTTAAAGACAACATTCCTGCATTCAACGAGTCAGAATTAATTGATATGGCGCCGGAAGTCGGTGTTCGCCAGACTCGAACCATTGTAGGAGAGAAGCAGCTGAGCAACGAGCATGTTGCAAACTGCACTAAATGCGACGACAGCATTGCACGCTCTTCATGGCCGATTGAACTTCATGCTGGAGAAGTTTCCAAATTACAATGGCTTACTAATGACTATTACGAAATCCCGTATGGCACTTTGGTTCCAAAAGATTTGCGCAATGTCATTGTTGCCGGACGATCATTGTGTGCCGAGCATGAGGCGCTTGCTTCGTCCCGCGTTACAGCTCAATGCTTTGAATATGGACATGCCGCTGCTGTTGCCACAGGCTTACTATTTGAAGAGAACTGTAGCTACAAAGATGTTACTGTCAATGAGCTTCGTACCCGCATGGTCGCGAACGGAAGCTCTTTATAAAAATTCCCAATTTATTTTTTTGTACTGTTAGTAGTGAGAGGAGAACACTATGAAAGACTGCAAAATCAGCCGCGTTGAATTGTATGCCGTTGCCGACCGCGAAGCACCCCCTATTCCGTGGGCAGACAATCAGGAACCACTGCTTTACACAAACAACATCGTAAGACTGGTTACTGAAGACGGCATTGAAGGTCTTGGAGCAACTATCAGCTATACTGAAAACGATTTTGATCGCTGCATTATCGAGAGTATGCGTACCATCGTTCCAGGACTCATTGGTAAAAACCCGCTGATGACTGAAGAGTTATATGCATGGCTTGGAGCACGCTGTTCTTGGGGTGGACTGCCTGCAAAATCACCAATTGATATAGCTGCTTGGGATATCAAAGCGAAAAAAGCCAGAATGCCTTTATACATGCTGCTCGGCGGTGCACGCAACAAAATACTCTCTTACGCATCAACGCCAATGTTCGACACCGTAGAAGAGTACTTCCCATACATCGATGAATGTATCGAACATGGTTTTACCGCCATTAAACTCCATTGCTACTGCGTATTTAAAAAAGATCTCGCTTTAGTGAATGCGGTTCAGGAGCGCTACGGAAAAACCGGCATCCGCTTTATGCTCGACACTGCAACATTCTACACTCCAGAAGAAGCCATGAAGATGGCAAAACTGATGGAAAAATACGACTGGGAATGGTTGGAAGCACCAGTTTCTGACTACGACTACAAAACCTACCAGCGTCTTGTAGACAAAACCGATCTTGAAATTTCAAGTCACGGCAACTGCCTGCTCACCCTTCAGGAAGTAACTTACGCTCTTGGCAACGACTTCTGGTCTGATGTTCGTCAGGATGCGACTGTTTGCGGCGGTATTACTCCGTTGAACAAATGCTTCGCCATTGCTGAAGGTCATTCCAAACGTCTTGAAATTCAGTCTATGGGTTACACAATTACTCAAGCTGCAAACCTCCACGTTGCCTTAGCACACTACAACTGCAACTACTTCGAACAGTTCTACCCATACGAAAGCTTTGAGCTTGCATGTAACACTCCTATCCGCACCGACAAAGAAGGCTACGTTCATGCCCCTGCTGGCAACGGTCTTGGTGTTGAGATGGACTGGGATAAAGTAAAAGAAGCTTCTATTGCTTCCTATGTATTTGAATAGCTGCTTTGGAGAATAAAATGAAATTTAAAACGTCAGAAGTAGATTTGAACCTGACACTTACGAGTTTTTCGTTTGTATTGCTGCTTGGGGTTCTCGCTGTTCTTTTCCCTGATTCAGTAAAAGGCACTATGGGTGCTATGCTGGACTTTACCGTAGTAAACCTTGGAACCGGTTTCCTCTGGTACACCATATTTGCAACAGTTGTTCTGCTGTTCCTTGCTCTCTCTAAATACGGTAACATCCGCCTTGGCGGAGACACACCAACATTCAACAAGTTCCAGTTATTCGCCATGGCGCTTTCCGCGGGCATGGGCGCAAGTACCATGTACTGGGCTTTCATTGAATCTGTCTACTACTTCATGGACCCGCAGTTCGGCATTGTAGATACCCATATGGCTATGGAATACGCTGCTGCATACAACATGTTCCACTGGGGCGCTGCCGGTTGGTTCACATACCTTATTGTTGCTATTCCATTCAGTGTTGTATTCTACATTAAACGTAACCGTCGCCTGAGCCTTTCCGGTGTTGTAAACAGTATGTTTAACGACTCCTTACCGCTCTGGACTCAAAAAGTAATCGACCTTCTTTTCATCATCACTACCCTTGCTGCAACCGCGTTGACTCTCGGTCTCGGCATTCCGATGATTTCTTCCAACCTGAGCCAGCTTACAGGTATTCCGAACAACCTGTTCCTTGGTATCGGTGTTATCCTTGCTCTTTCCGTTATCTTCTCCCTCAGCTCATACATCGGTATTGCTAAGGGTATGGCTCGCTTGTCCAACGCTACTATTTACATTTGTGCCGGTCTGGTAGGTCTCATCTTTATTGTCGGTCCTTCCGCATTAATTATGAACAACACCACTAACGGCATCGGTGTAATGCTGAGCGAATACATCCGCATGAGCACCAACACAGATCCATTTGGTTCTAGCTTGTTCCCTCAGTACTGGACTATCTTCTTCCTTGCTAACTGGATTTCCTACTCTCCTGGTATCGGCGTATTCATCACCAAGATCTCAAAAGGACACAGACTCCGCGACGTTATCCTTATTCTGGTAGGTGCTGGTACTCTTGGTACATGCATCATCTTCGGCACATGCGGCACATTCACCATGAGCCTGCAAAACGCTGGTGCGATTGATGCTGTTGGAATCATTAAAGCAGGTCAGCCTACAGAACTGGTAAAAGCTGTATTCGGACAAACTCCGTTCCCTGTTCTGGTAACATTCATTTACCTCATCACAATGATCCTCTTTACAGTAACCACACTTGACGGCACCTCCTACTCTCTCGCAGGTATTGCTACCAAGCGTCTCGATAAAGAAGCTAACGTATCTCCAATCTTCCGCTTGTTCTGGTGTCTGCTCTTAACAGCACTTCCTATCATCTTCTTGCTGATTAACGCTAACCTGAACATTTTGAAATCATTCCCTGTACTCATCATCGTACCAATGATGCCTATATTTGCAGTGCTTGGATTCAAAACGTTACGGTACATCCAAGAAGTATTCGGAAAAATGAGTGCAGAAGAAATCGAACGCTACTCTATCGAAATATCAACTATGGAAGATGAATAAATATACCCTATTCTCTTCATTAAGCCTATATCGGACTCTTTTGTAGTCCGTCGTACCAAGACTTACAGTTGATATGCACCCCATTAGGTGGACACAGTCATAAAACAGCAGTTTTATGCATCCACCTAATGGGGTTTTGCAGTGTATAAAAAACAACCGACTTTGTAACATAAACCCCTTAACTTTTTCTCTATTTGAACGATAAGTCCCTATACATTTTTTATACTAGGAGCTTGTTATGGTTAACACTGTTAAGGGGAAAGTAACCGGTATCCTGATACTCGCATCCCTAGCTACTGCACTTGTAATTCTTTTTGCGGTAACAGCAATTCTTAGAGATAATGCACTTAATGGCTTTAATGAAAACTCTGCCACGGAAGTTGCTCTTATCGATTCAATTGTGGGGGATTTCTTTAAAAATGCCGAGGATGTCGGAAACGATATTGCAAAGTCAGGCTACTTTTCTAAGCCATTTTCCGAAATTGCTGTTGCCTGTGGTGGCTCCAGCAAAGTCACAATAGATAAAAACACGCTTCCAAAACGGGGGCAAATACTTGCTGACTATCTTGCTAATATAGAAAAAAACCATGCAGAATTCGGTTTCATCTATTTTGGCAGTAATGAAAACAGCATGGCTATTTCCAGTCCGGTCACACTTTCTGCCCATTATGACATGCGCACCCGCCCGTGGTACAAAGCACCGCTACAGTCCCCTACAGGGTTCGCCATCACGCCTGCTTACAAAAGTACAGAAAATGAATTTGTTTCCACCGCCAGCCACGTTGTAAAAAGTAGCGACGGGGAAATACTCGGCGTTGTTGCTATCGACCTTCAGCTCACAACCATTCTCGATAAGATGGCTTCGTTACGCATTGGAAAAACAGGTCGAGTCGTCTTAATTGAAAAAAGCGGAACCATTCTCGCTGCACCGGGCTTCAAAGAAGTTATCATGAAGAAACTGGGTAGCACTGGAATTGAAGGATTTGACGCATTAAACGGCAAGCCTGATGGTGTCTACGATCTAATGTTTGGCGAAACAGAAAAACTCGTTCGCGCACATACAATCGACAGCATTGGCTACCACGTACTTGTCATCCAAGATAAAGATGAGATACTTGCAACAGCCCGAAGCAGTGCTATTACCAGTGCAGGACTAGGAATATTTTCTGCGCTGCTCATCGGTGTTCTCGGCTACTTTATTGTTATCCGCATAACCAATCCGCTTGAACTTCTCACACAGGCAGCGACCGAAGTAAGTTCAGGAAACTATGAGGTTAACACCCCAACAAAAGGGTTCAGCACAGAAATGTTTGAACTCCATGCCGCACTCACCCAAATGGTGCAAAACCTCTTAACCACAATATCTCAAGCTCAAGAAAAAGAAGAAGAAGCTAACATACAGGCGCAACGGGCAAACGAATTGGCGGTTCAAGCAGAACGCAAGGTGCAGGAGGAACAGGAACGCCATACAGAACTCATGCATGCTGCTAGTCAACTGGAGCTTATTGTTGAGAACGTTGCCAATGTGACTCATGAACTTTCCACGCTTATTGAAAACACCCGCCTCGGCACAGAACAGCAAGCTTCACGCAGCGGAGAGACAGCGTCAGCTATGGAGCAGATGAATTCTGCCATTGCTGCGGTTGCTCAAAACGCATCCGATGCCGCCCAGCACTCCGATGTTATGCGCGATCAAGTCATCAACGAAACCCGCTCCGTGAATAATGTCGTCAGCTCAATTGATGATATTGCTAACCGTTCCGAGCGTATGACAAAAAGTCTTAGCGAGCTTGGAGACAAAGCACAGGATATTGGAAAAATTATGGATGTCATCTCTGATATTGCAGACCAGACGAACTTGCTTGCGCTAAATGCAGCTATTGAAGCCGCTCGCGCTGGCGAAGCAGGTCGCGGTTTTGCTGTAGTAGCAGATGAAGTACGCAAACTTGCGGAAAAAACCATGCAAGCGACCTCAGAAGTTGAACAGGCGGTTACAGCTATACAAGCAAGCACAGGGGATAATATTCATGCAATGCAAGAAACAACGTCAGTCGTAACAGACTGTACTTCACTTGCACGGAAAGCTGGTGAAGCGCTTGTTAACATTACAACGCTTATTGAATCTTCTACTGACATGGCACGCACCATCGCCACAGCCTCTGAAGAGCAGTCCGCTGCCAGTGATGAAGTAAACCGGACGATTGGCAGCGTTTCCGAAATTGCTGACGACATGGCGTCTTCTGCTGCTGACTCTGCCCAGACAATGGAAACACTGACAGGGCTGTCACACGAGTTGCAACAAGTCATCCGTACTCTAAAGCAAGACTAATTCAGAAGAAGTATCGGAAAATGGTTTATCGACAGCATCTTACTTACATCATTTAAAAAAAGTACATTCGTATGCTGGCGAATAAAACACACAGTGCCTCTCGCTTAGCAGGTAGGTGTGAACTTACAACCATAGATTGTGTAAGAAACCTCTAATTTCTTTCTGTCCCAAAAAAGACAACGCTCTTATGAACCTCATAAGAGCGTTGTTTTCATCTATATATATTTTTACTTTTTCTTTTGTTCTTCCAAACCATACTTCTTAATTTTACTATGCAAGGTTGCACGGGTAATACCCAGCGCCCCAGCTGCATCAACTTTCTTTTTATGTTTTTTCAACGCCGCCTGCACCGCACGTTTTTCAAGACTTTCTAAAGAAATATCGCCAAGAGGAAGTTCTGCACCGCGGGTAGTATTCCCAGAGTGGTCTGGGACATTTTTGCGTAGACTGGCTGGCAGTTCCCTATCGGTAATGTAGTCGGTAGTTGCCATAATAACAGCTCGCTCTATTGTGTTTTCAAGCTCACGGATATTCCCTTGCCATGGATTATTAACCAACACATCCATAGCCTGTGGTGAAAAGCCGATCACGCTTTTATCATATTTTTCAGCGAAAATTTTCATAAAGTGTTCAGCAAGTAATGGAATATCTGCCTGACGCTCTCGCAGCGAAGGAACCTCAAGCCCTATGACATTCAGGCGGTAATACAAATCTTCACGGAATGTCTTGTTTGCGACCTCTTCCTGCAAGTCTCTATTCGTTGCTGCAATAACACGAATATCCACATGCAGAATGCTGTCACTACCGACGCGCTGTAACTCACCCTGCTGCAAAACACGCAGTAATTTTGCTTGCAATGAAAGCGGGATTTCGCCGACTTCATCCATAAATATAGTGCCGCCGTTTGCTTGCCAGAAAAGTCCGTCTCTACGTTTATCTGCCCCTGTAAACGCGCCTTTTTCATGTCCGAATAATTCAGATTCAAGCAAACTTTCACTCAGCGCAGCACAGTTAATAGTTACAAAAGGCTTTGAAGAACGTTCACTTGCCGTATATACCGCCTTGGCAACCAATTCCTTACCCGTGCCGGATTCACCTGTAATCAAAACAGGAGCATGTGTCGGAGCAACAGTGGTTATTGTTTCTACCAACTCGTGCATACGCTCACTACTGCCAATCATACCGAATTGCTGTTTACCGGAGCTTTTCTCTTTCAGAGAGCGGTTCTCTTCGACCAGTCGGGTATGATCGAGCATACGCTCAATCGTAATTTTTAAGACATCAAAGTCGAGTGGTTTAATAAGATAGTCATATGCACCCTGTTTTAACGCAACCACAGCGGTATTAATGGAAGAATACGCCGTCATGATAAGTACAGGAATGGAAGGGTTATGCTTTGCTATCTGAGATTGGGCAGTAATGCCATCCATGCCACCCATTCGAATATCCATCAGCACGCTGTCGTAGGGGCGTTCCTGCGTCATTGCTACAGCTGTTTCGCCATCCGAAGCTTCCGATACGTCATAGCCCCAGTCTTCAATAATAGTTCGGAGCACGGCGCGGTGCGAACCGTCATCATCAACAATTAGAATATGCGCTGGCATTATTGTTCCTTATCCATAGAAGGTAGCTGTATTACAAAACGTGTTCCTTGCCCCTTTTGGGAGAACACACGAATAATTCCATTATGGGCTTCAATAATTTTATGCACCACAGATAAACCAAGCCCCGTACCATGAGACTTGGTTGTAAAATACGGCTCAAAAATCCGCTCTTTTGTGCTGTTGTCCATACCTTCGCCGTCATCTTCCACAATAATGCTTATTGATTGGGCATCCGGTACAACTGTCACCGTCAGCTTGCCGCCTTCCTCCATAGCATCCAGACTATTCAAACACAGGTTAAGAATCACTTGCGAAAATCGGTCAGTATCCAGCATCACCTGCGGTACGTCTTCTGCAATATCAACAGCAAGGTGTACATCACGCAGTTCTGCTTCCTGTGCAATTAGTCCCGTGCAATGCTCAATTACATCCGCCACAAAAACTGCCTTCATACTTAAGTCTGAAGGACGTGAAAGCCCGATGAGATCTGTTATTACGCGATTCAAACGCTCGACTTCATCAATGACTATCGCGGCGGTCTTTTCGCCCGCACTGCCTTGTTTAAACTGAGATTTCAAATAGGTTGCGCCACCCTTTATCGAACTGAGCGGGTTACGAATTTCATGCGCCACACCAGCAGCAAGCGACCCAATAGCGGCGAGCTTGCCTTTACGTTCAACCTCTGTTTGCAGACTATGCACCTCGCGCAGGTCACGCATAAGAAATACAGTACCGATAGTCACACCCTGATCGTCTTTAATCACAGACCCTGTCACACCGACAGGCAGCAGCGGCAAAGCATCAGTTGAAATTTCGATTACTTTTTCATGACGCAATAAGCCATCGCGCGCTTGCAAGTAATATGGAACAAGGTCAGGCAGCAGCACCTGTGCAATATCAACACCGGCGGTAATATCACCATCACAGTGCAGCAACACCTTGCTCAATTCATTCATGTATACAATCAGATCATTATTATCTGTCACAATCAGTCCATCAGGAAGGTTATACATTACCTCCTGCACGGTAGCCTGACTGCGCCCTGCTTTTCGTCTGGAACGCTGAGCACGGTGTGCCCAATAGATGGATAAAAAACCAACAATCGCCAATAACAGCACACTTCCAGTCGTAACAACAGTCTGCACAATGCTGGATCGCTGTAGTTCCTGAAGAGGTCTTGCATCAAGCCCTACATAAATAACAGGTCGGTGTGCCTCTTCATCATTTGGTTCCAAAAAAGACTTTACGTCGATAGCGAGCTTTTGCGTATCAACCTTGGCAAGCTCTCTGGTATCAATTCTTTTTTCAGCAAGCAGCTTGCCTGACGGAGTATCTGATACCTTTTTTTCTTTGTTGAATAACTGAATAAATTTTTCCAAAGGCTTGAGAGTCGGCTGCTTTTGCAACTTCTTCCATAATTCATGGCGCGTCAGCGGAGTAAATTCTCTGTAGGCGAGGAATATCTGACGTTCATTGGCATTGTATATACGAGAACGCTCCTGCGAACCTGTGTGTAGCCCTTTTATATGCTTTAAGAACTGCGTCTCCATACGCTGCTGCCCTTCTGTAAAGCTGCTTTGCATTATCGTGCCGTCGCTGAATGTAATGGCAATGAAGAAAATTTCCGGTCTGTCTGCCATTTCATCAAGCAATAGTTTAAGCCGGATAGTGGAATTTTTACTCCGCAAATCCGTACGCACGCCAGCTTCAACAGAAGTAATGAGCGATGCCCCTTTTTCCTCATACAACCGCACATACTTTTTCTGATTCTGTTGAATTGTATTGTAGGTCAGCGAGGCGACACCAAGCCCGACAAGCAAAATAACCCCAACAAAACAGTAGGGAGAAAGCAGCCTGCTCGACGGCATGTCGTTTCGTGTATTTTTTGAACGCATTGCGTTCTCTACTCCATACTTTTAAATATTAAATATCAATACAATCAAATAATTACATTCTTTTTCGTTCAATTTTTAAACGTTTTATAGAAAACGTAAAGTTTTTATACATAGCGTCTCTACCTCGTTATACGGGAAATATCACTACTTTTTTTATCTTCCTGTAATACAAGCACAAATC
This sequence comes from Halodesulfovibrio sp., assembly GCF_025210605.1. Lineage (NCBI taxonomy): Bacteria > Pseudomonadati > Thermodesulfobacteriota > Desulfovibrionia > Desulfovibrionales > Desulfovibrionaceae > Halodesulfovibrio > Halodesulfovibrio sp. The sequence goes on from NZ_JAOARI010000002.1 coordinate 30,661, forward strand.
ATAAAACATAAATTTTGGCACACCGGTTGCTATGTAGAAAAACATAAGCAAGCTAGCTCCCCCGACTGGCTGCTGAAGCGTATAGAGCGTAGCGTCCCTAAAAAAATGAGTTCACCCTCTCATTGTATGGCAACAAATATTGTTTTCAGGAAATAGTGACGCTGCGCTCTAAATAAAAAAGTACTGTGCAAAACCCATTTTTCTGCTCTTTATCATACTTGTTTTGCATTTTTAGATATGAGGAATCGCCATGATTTATCGTCTTTTCTTAGCAATAATTCTCGTATTTTCAATCGCCAGCGGCACCATAGCCGACGCCACTGAAATTGCGGAACACACAAAAGCAGATGCTCCCAAAATTGAGCTGACAGCTGTTCAGCAAAAAGAAGTGCAACAACTTAGCAAGGCGTATACAGAAAAGACCCGCCCTATTCGTGAAGAACTCTGGGCAAAAAAAACTATGCTTCGCGCACTTACACGCAACCCAAATGCCGAAGTTAACGATATTAAAAAGATAGTGAACGCCATGAAAGAACTCCGCGCCAAGCTGCATGCAGAGCGTGTTGTGTTCGAAGAGAGAATGATGAAAAAGTACGGCTTCATCCCCTCTACAAACTGGATAAATACTAATGATGCGTTCCGAACCGCTGACACTGATACTGATACTGCAACAGAAGACTCTCAGAAAACAGATGACAGCGCACCGAAAGTGAAGGGCTTCTTTTCGAGGCTCTTCAACTAAAATCACAGACAGTAGCGGCAGGCATGCCCCTCGAACAACATGCCTGCCGCCAGTCTGAGAAACATACGTTTCCTTTCCTTAACAATCTCACTGCAAAGTTACGCAGGAGTTTTCGATAATACGGTTGCTCTAGACTCAAGCGTCATAGATGCATCTCCCTGCTGCGGTTCTGGTAATCGCATCGCAGCAGGGAGAGAGTGGAGAGTCAGGCATAGTAGATTACTAAACATCTCTCACATTCCTTCTTAGTGCATACACAATTTCAGTCCCCCCTGATTCTCCCGTCAGGGGGGTGTTTTTTATGCTTGGAACCACTTTGAGAACATGAATACTGGTCTAATAGTTCTCTGAAGCGCATACTGTAGCAAACTACAGGCGACGCCCCGACAGTATCGCTCAGGAGTATTTCATGCAGAAAACGGCACTGTACCTTAAGGATATTGGAAAAACATTCTACCTTACTAAAGGAATGACGGATGTACCTACTCCGGCACCTCATAATGTCATTGTAAAAATCAAGGCTGCCAGCATTAATCCAGTGGATGCAAAGCTTGCCATCACAGGTCACCCCCAATGGAAACTACCGTATATACCGGGGCTTGATGGCGCAGGAGAGGTTGTACAAACAGGCGAAGATGTATCGCTTGTGACCGAAGGTGACGCTGTGGCATGGCACGGTAATTTTCTCTATGGAGGCGCATTCGCAACCCATGTGGAACTGCCGGAACACATTCTGTTCAGCATTCCTGATTCTGTTAGCCCAGTTGTTGCTGCCTCTGTCCCTTGCGCAGGACTTACCGCATGGCTTGCCCTTATTCACCGCATGAAACTTACTTCCGGCATGAACATTCTGATTGAAGCGGGTTCAGGTGGCGTTGGCGGTTTCGCCATTCAAATAGCAAAGATGCTTAAACTGCACGTAATTACGACAACTTCTCCTCGAAACCATACCTATGTCAGCAAGCTGGGTGCAGATCATGTTTTCAACTACAGACATCCTCAGTTGGCAAATGAAATCATCCATGCCGCAGGTGGCGAAAAACTCGATGCCATACTGGATACCGTCGGCTACAGCGCTTCCCCTCGCAATATATCACTGCTGAAACACGAAGGGCAGTACGCAAGTTTGCTGGGAATACCGCACGCAGAAGAAGCCGACGTTTTTAAAGTTGCGCCGACAATCTATATTATTGCACTCGGTGGTGCATATATGTCAGGAAGTCATGAAGCACAGTGCAGGCTGGCAACAATGGGCGATGAACTACTTGCAGCCCTTAAAGATGGATCAATACATCAGTTGCCGATAGCAGAAATTCCTTTTACTGACACCGCAGTTACACAGGCAATGCATCGCCAACTTGCAGGGCACGTAACGGGAAAACAAGTAGTTGTAATTGAGTAGCTACCGAAAAAATTTGCTGATTCAGGAGTAGTATATGATACGTGCTGTTAGAACATTGGCACACGCTGTTATTCTTATATGCATTGTTGCAATCGGTGCTTTTGCAGCAGAACAACAAGAACTTCCTCCACCTGTAACGATGGAAGTGGATAACGACTGGACTGTTTCTCCACGATGGAAAACCGCAACATACACGTTCCATAAAGAAGAGTTCATTAACCCCAAAATTATAAAAGAAATGATGGGTCCTCTTTCAGATAGCGGAAATCAGATCATTTCAGTCAACGTCGCCAAAGCCAACGTCAGTAACCAATTTTTTAGTGAAGTAAGGGTTCGCACGACAAACGCCGAGCCGTATGTGTACTATAAGGAAGGCGATGCAGAATTTGGATATATATTTGTTGGAGCCACAACAAATGGTATCCAGATTATTCATACCATCGACAATGGTGGCGGCTCTGGCACATTCCATTCACTCATGTTTTTTATCTACACAGATACCGAAACTATTTCATTTAAAAAAGAAGTAAGATCAGCTAGTCAGCCGACCTTAACCCTTATCGGGTCGTTGCCGTTGGGAGACAGATTTGCCGGTACAATTAACTTCAAAGAGAATGTGTTAACCGTGCTGCCATCTCCAAAGTTTTTTCAGCCTATTCCAGAATACAAAGGTGGAATAATTCTGCAATTTGACGATTAAGCACAAGCAAAATCAAAAGCTATCCTCAGCCATGCAATGTAAAATTCTTATGGATATCGCCCAAAAGAATTTCCCGTACAGTCGAAAAAAGCATACAGCAATGCACACAGCTAATTATGATATGAATCTGCAATCACGCAAAATGATCGGTAATAATCCCATTTTTAGTAGTCGAAAAAAGTAGATTGCTAAGCAACAATTCAAACTACCGTGACTGCTCTATAGGCATACAGGCGTGAAGGAGTATTCCATTTGATAGAGGTAACAAGCTTTCACAAGCTTGTTATTTTTCAGCATAAAAAAGCATGCCCATTGTTACATCGGAACTAGCAAAGCCCGTCTCTGCAACTTTGGATACATTGATAAAACCTGCGTCAGTAAGTAGTGCCAGAAACTCCGTTTCCGGTATTGCACCACCTTGTCACTGAAACCAGCTTGAAATAGCCTGTTCTCCAGACATCCCTGCACCAACTAAAATTTGATCGGCAACATGTAACCGCCCACCTTTTTTCAGAACACGGTAGACCTCTTTTAAAACACCTGCTTTATCTACAGCAAGATTCAGCATAGCGTTTGTGGTTACCACATCAAACTGTTCATCATGAAAAGGGAGATTGACACTATCGACAAGCTGGAAGGAGACATTGGGCGTTTGGGAAATTTCTTTATTATGTTGGGCGCGCTCAATCATATCGCTCGATACATCCGCCCCGACAACTACTCCCGATTCTCCAACCAATTTCGCTGATACAATCGTATCCACACCAGCTCCGCAGCCAAGATCGAGTACATGCTCTCCAATATGAATTGCACCAAGTGAAAAGGGATTCCCCACACCGCAATACCATTGCTGTACACTTTCTGGAATGCTTTCAAGCAGCTCTTGAGGGTATCTTAGCCCTTGCAAGCCGTCTTTTCCAGTAGGATACCTGAACTGGCTGGCAAGGGATTTAGCAACATTTTTATATTTTCTCTTTATGACAGAAAGAATCTTCTGCGAAGTTTCTGTATCGGGTTTCAGCATTATTCACCGCTCTCCCATTTTCTATGCACGCAAAGCATCACTGTGGAAACAACTGATGCGTTCAATAAAAATTCATGCAGATAATAGCTTGCTGAAAACAATTCTGTCTATATTTCTCTATAAAATCCTATATATAAGCACTCACTAACAAATATGCCCTTGTAAAAAACAAGGGCATATTGAAGTGATACTATTATAATTACTTGTCACATTGCAGTACTTCACTTACTTCATCAATTGAATAGAGACATTTACGATAAATGCCGTATCCCATCATGCGGGAATGTACGAATTTGATATCAACAGCATCGTGTAACAGTCCCAATGCACTGCGGAAATGTTTTGAGTTCATCAATTCTGTCAGGTGTGAACCTTGTGGCTCCTGATTCGCAAGGTTAATCACCAGATGCGGCTTTTTACTTGCAATATCATGAATACCTTTTTCATTTTCCACCAGACTTCCCGGAAGCATCAATTTTTTGCGCTGGTAGAATACGCTTTTCACCTCGTCCGCTAACTCTGCCAAAGCATTTGTGCCTTCCACCAATTTAAACAGCTTCTCTAAAAATGGAATAATGCCATACGGACCAACAAGATTCATCGTACCAAAGCGCATTGAAAAAATAGCAAGGGCAGGATTTGGATCAACAGTGGCACCGATTTCTGTTGGCAGATACAACCCGAGCATGTCGAACCGGACAACCGCGCCCGTTGAAAAAGTGCTTAAACAATCTATGTCGGTAATATGATAATCCGTTTTAGGAGCAACGGCTGAATATGTGTTCTCCCGCATGGTTGTCTGCAAAAAATCCTTCACAACAACTTGCTCTTCACAAGAGTACACTGTCTTTTCGTTGCAAGACAGATAAACATCAATACATGTTTTTAATTCCGCAAATATTCCTACCCAGCGTTCTGGATCATTCATCAATGTGTTGTCAACGCTGGGCATTTCAACATGGTAGCTCTTGGTCAAATAATTCTGATTAAACAGCATGTCATACTTACCAGCCCGTAAGCGGACAATCAGTAATGCTATCCCTCTATAATAAATATGCACTTCATCTGGACGAATTTGCATATCCAAAGATGTATCCTTACGAACAAATTCAAGAAACGGGTACAGAGGGCCGTTCTCATGCAAATCATTCATGAATTTACTGCTCAGTTCTCGCGCCATAGCAAACTCCTTTCTGTAAAAAAAGCCTACTACCACTATCCCATAAAAGCAGATAAAACCTATGATAACACCATATAGTTACAGCAATACCTAACCAGTTTTCTCCCCATATAAAATCATCCTTGGCAGAACAAACGCACGCCTTTTTCCTGCGCTCGATCACCCATTAGAAACAAAAAAGCTCCCTGCACAACTGCAAGGAGCTTTTTGAATTCGTAGCGATGATTATGGTGCTGATTAGTGCAACATAAACTTCAAAACAAACAGACCTACAAGAATGTATGCAAGATTAGGAATCTCGGAACGACGACCTGTAAGAAGCTTGAGTACAACAAAAGCAGTAAGACCGAAGATAATACCTTCTGCAATACTGAATGTGTACGGCATCATAACGATACACAGGAACGCTGGAATAGCTTCTGTGTAATCTTCAAGGTCGATTTCGCGAATCGGGCTCATCATGAACATACCTACAGTAATAAGTGCAGGAGCAGTTGCCTGAGCAGGAATAACGAGGAATACAGGCGCAAGGAAAAGCGCCAGAGCAAACATAATCGCAGTGGTAAATGAAGTAAGACCTGTGCGACCACCTTCCGCTACACCAGCAGCACTTTCTACAAAGGTAGTTACTGTAGATGTACCAAGACAGGCACCAGCGGTAGTTGCAACAGCGTCAGCAAAAAGAGCCTGTTTCGCATTAGGAACACGTCCACGCTCATCAAGCATATTTGCCTTAGCGGTAACACCGATAAGAGTACCGACAGTGTCGAACATATCAACAAACAGGAAAGTGAAGAGGATAATTACCATGTCCAATGAGAAGACATTGGAGAAGTCCAGCTGCATAAAGAGCGGAGCCAGACTTGGTACGCTGAAGAGATGTTCGGTATTAAATGTGCTCAGATCAGTTACACCAAATGGAATACCGATAAGAGTTGCTGCCAGCATGCCGATAAGCAATGCGCCTTTCACTTTTTTAGCGAAAAGAACACCGATTACAACAAGACCAATGATACACACCATAGGACCTGCGGATGCAATGTCACCTACAGTTACAAGGGTTCCTTCAGAAGGAACAACAATACCGGCGCTTTTGAAACCGATAAGCGCAATAAAAAAGCCGATACCGGCAGAAATAGCGCGCTTTAAGTTGACAGGAATACTGTTAACAATTGCTTCACGAATATTGGTACCAGTAAGGATAATAAAGATAACACCTTCAAGAAAAACTGCGGTAAGCGCAGTCTGCCAAGTGTATCCCATAGTCAGAACAACGGTGTAGGCAAAAAATGCGTTAAGTCCCATCCCCGGTGCAAGTGCAAAAGGAAGGTTGGCAAAAAGAGCCATAATCATTGTACCTACAACTGCGGACACTGCGGATGCAGCAAACACCGCAGCAGGGTCCATTCCGGCAGCGCCCAGAACCATTGGGTTAACAGCCAAAATGTACGCCATAGTCATAAATGTAGTCAGTCCCGCAGTTACTTCTGTACTTACAGTAGTACCCTTCTCGGACAGCTTGAACGTACGCTCAAGAAATCCCTTGCTCACAACAAGATCCTCCTTACGTAGCAACACCGTATTTTCTTACCTCATCACCCCGCACTGTCCCCGTGCGACATGCCGCACCTTATCAGAAGGTGCTCATAAAAATACAATCTTACTCGTTAACAACAGCAAAGCCGACCACGAGAAGCAGGTCGGCTCGCATTGCATGCCCCAAATCATGTAAGAGCGCAAGGAAAGGACTATACATGTCTCAACGTGTTTCACGCATTGTGTCTCAACGTGTTTCACAAAACACAAGCGATACTGCTCACACTCCCTGTGCGATGTCTCAGCCCTTATAACTAATATCTTATACTCACTAATTCATAGCACGACTGTCGTAGGTGTATACCTTTCACCTTCATACACTTTGGTGAATACAGCATGTTGACTGAAAATAGTTTAGCAGCTAAACTGTTTTCATGAGAACCTTTGAAGATATCAAACCGCTACTGCAAAATGTAAGTCATGCACTTACTAAGTACACAATTATCGACCGAATGGATTTTGATTTTGGGGTAGGGGTTCCCTTGTACCCTGCTGAAATTCATATGCTTGAAGCGATTAACAGGCGAAGCAACATAGGAGTAACAGAACTTGCAAAAGAATTTGGCATTACAAAAGGAGCAGTGTCGCAACTAGTTGGCAAGCTGGTAAAAAAAGAGCTTGTTGTTAAGGAGAAAGACCTTGAACACAAAGCGCGCGTTATTATAAAACCGACAAAGCTGGGGCGGAAAGCCTGTAAGAATCATGCTGAGTTCCATGAAAAACACGACCAAGCTTTTTTTGAATACTTGCGCCAACTAGATGACGAGTCATTTAACGTTGCTCTGGAACTGAGTAACCACATGAACTTATGGATGGATAAATATCTGAAATAATTTTTTTTACACAATTAGTTTAGCAGCTAAACACTTGGAGAAAGTTATGTCTACTGCAAAACCAAACTTAGACTTTGCACCTATTCGCACCATGCTGGTGGAATCAATTTCGTCAAAAGTGCTGATGAGCGCAGTCGATCTCGCCGTTTTCGATCACTTAGAAAAGCCTTCAACAGCAACAGCTCTTGCGGAAAAATTAGATGCTGTACCAGAGCTGCTGGAAAGCATTCTCGATCTTCTTGTAGCCATCAACCTTCTTAATAAAGTTGACGGAACCTACCAGAATTCACCTATGGCTTCAGAGTTTTTGGTCAGCAAAGCGCCTTTCTATCAAGGCGATCACATGCGACTGACAATGAGTTTTAACGACATTATCGAAAACTCCATTACAAATTTAGTCACTGGGAAAAAAGCGGCTCATACAGATGCTGCAAAGAAGTGGTCTGTTGCTAAAGCTATGGAAGGGTGCGCCCAAAACGCAAAAGGGTGCGGTTTAGCCTCCACAATTGAGTTTATTACCTCTCTGCCTGATTTCAAAAACTTCAAAACAATGTGCGACATCGGCGGCAACCACGGTCTGTATTCTATGGCTGTCCTCGATCAAAACAAAAACATGAACGCCATGCTCTTCGATCTTCCACCAGTGGCAGCGCAAGCGCAGAAACGCTGCAATGAAGCTGGATATGCAGACCGCCTGACAACATATGGTATTGATTTTAAAAAAGACCGCCTTCCAGCAGAACAATTTGATCTCGTTTTCACATCGCACGTTCTCTATGCGTTCAAAAACATGCTCCCTGAGACACTGGGAAAAATTTCAGACGGCTTACATTCCGGCGGCTGGTTCGTGTCACACCATTACACAGGGCGCGAAGAACAAGGGCAGGAAAAAATGAAAGCCTCTCTCGAAGTGCTGACGCGCCTGAGCGGTCACCCTTCACACTTCATTGAAAAAGATGAGTTGGTGGGTTTGCTTGAATCTCTCAATTTTACAGACATCCGCTGCCAGCCTGTCGCAAACGACGGAACAGGACTTATGGTTGCCGCCCGCAAACAATAACTATCCTGCGAGGACAGAAGAGTTCTCCAGCGTAGAAATCCAATCCATACTTAGAATTCCGGTGCGCTATCAGCAGCCCTCTAGCTCACCAAAACAAGAAAGCTGCATGATTTCATGCAGCTTTCTTTATATAACAATTCAGCGTTCCACCACACAAGGTAGAAGCTTGTGCAGTTTTTTCAATTAGGAACTATTTATTGAATACGTTTTTCTACCGGACACGGCTTCTTCAGCCGGTAATCACCTTTTTTCAATTCGTACACGTCGTTTTCCCACTCTGCGTCCAATTGATATATGTGCCACTCAAGCCCTGCCGGAAGAGTACCGTTTTTAAGCAACATGGCTAACCCGTCTTTTGCATTTTCTACGCTCTGATAGACAATACCGCCCCCGTAACTTCCATCCGGTTCTAAAAAAGATTTCGGAAAGATAGGAGGAACATTTCCGGCTGGAATAGGACCGAGCTTCATAATCGGCTTTCCATCAGCCAGCGCCTGATCGTAACTTACTTCACCGACGGTATATACTTCTGAACACATGCCGTAGTGAGGAAGTGCTAAAATAGTAACGAAAAGAAAGAGAACACTTGTGGCTATAGCAGCAATTGTATTGTTTTTCACGATTATCCTTTTATCTACGATATGGTTGTATGCAACATAAGTTCACTTCAGTACATTCCATTGTTATTTTCATAAAATAGGATGCGAGAGTCCTCCTCGCAACATATTTTTTTATAACAACACACTGGTGCACACAAGAATTTTGCGACAAAAAACCTTACAAAACTATGCTACAGTATTGCGCGGGAAAGAATGTATTTTTCTAAACGAGCACAGCTTGTTTCGACTGATTCAAAGACTGTTTCTAGTGTACAATCCGGTGAACGGGGTATTTCAAACGGAGCAGATACACCGGTATAGTCAGTAATTTTTCCAGAGCGAACCGTTGCGTACAGTCCTTTGACATCTCTTTGTTCGCAGAGCTGTAATGAACAAGCAACATAGACTACGTTCGCCTGCGGCAATATAGTCTGCACTATCTCACGATGCGCCTCTGTAGGCGTAATCAGCGAACAGATAGAAATAATACCTCTCTTCGCTGTATTCTCTACTAGTCGCGCTACCCTGTAAATATGCTCTGCACGATCTGCATGTGAAAAACCTAAATCTTGCGAAATAGTTTGTCTGAGTTCATCCCCATCAAACACTTGAACAGCGTGCCCCGCAGATGCCAAGTTACGCGCTGCGGCATGCGCTAATGTTGTTTTTCCTGCACCAGAAAGTCCTGTCATCCAAAACACTGTTGCACTGTAATCAACATGCGTTTCAGGAAAAGCATTACAAAACTGATTACACGCTTGCTGCGTCGGACGATCATGTACATATACCTCAGACAACCCGCTCATAAACCTTCTCGATTTTGTTTGATAATACTCGTAAATCATAATGATGAATTCGCCTGTACCCATTGCTGGAATATTTTTGTCGCAATGAGTCATCCCCCAGCAACATCATCAATTTTTCGGCTAACATTTTCTGTGCTCCCACCGGAAAAAGCTCGCCTATCTCATTTGTGCGTACAAGTTCAGGAAGTCCGGAACCCTGCACATCAGCTGCGAGAACCGGAAGTCCGACACGCATAGCTTCTAGCACAACCATACCGAACGCTTCGTGCCTGTTTTTTGAGGGAACACACAGCACATCTGCTTGATGCAATTGCTGCTGTAAAACAGCATCCGGCACATGCCCTAAAAAATGTACTCTGTGTTGAAGATCGTACTGTTTCACTAGACCTTGTAGCGCTTCTGTCAGCCCTCCTTCACCAACAAAAGAGATCGTAACCTCTTCCGGCAAAAAACGAAGCGCACCGATAGCATCCTCAAACCCTTTATAGGGAACGTGCCGTCCTACACACAGAATTGTTTTAGTACCCGAAGGTAACTCACAAGCCATACGTTTTTTTTCTACGCCACACTTGCCCTGCTCTGTATCAAGCAAAACGCCAAGAGGAATGATCTGAGTCTTATGAGCAAAGGAAACTAGGGGTAAACTCGCTTGTCGGTACGACTCAGAAGTTGCGATGATTACGGAGGCATTTCTAAGCAGCCAACGCTCATATCGACGATACAACCTGTAGCTCATTCGGAACAGCAGTGGGCTTTCGCCGATAACAACATCAGAATGCCAATGAACAATAATTTTCCCCTTCCAGCACTGCAAAAGAGGAAGCGCAAGTAGCGTAGGCATATGCACATGAATCACATCGGGCGAAAATGTTGCAATCAGCCGTGAGAGATCACAAAACATGTATGGCGTTATCGGAACACCTGCCAGCGCGCCTAAACATCGTGTTGGCATCGTCGTTGAGCTGTCGTGTTCACCGGCAGCAAAAACACAAACATCATGCCCCTGCTCCTGTTGTACCTGAGCAAGCTCAAACAGATACCGTTCAATCCCACCAAATGTTGGTGAAGCATATTTTCCTATGTGTAGAATCCGCATAGTATTTATTTTTTCTACTGCAACTGGCTCATATCAAGGATTGGCAGAAAAATAGCCAGAACAACAAAACCAACAATGCTTCCCATAAATAAAATCAGCATCGGCTCAACAAGAGAGAGCGCAGTTGTAAGTGTTCTTCGCAGTTCCGTTTCTGTCCCTCTAGAAATATGGGCAAACATAGAATCCAGTTTACCGCTCTGCTCACCTGCATCTAAAATACGCAGTTCCTGAGCTGAAAAAATATCGTCATGCAGTAACTGAACAAACGACCTGCCTGCTTTCAATCCTTCATCGACCTCACCAAGTTGCGTTTCCAGTACGGCACTGCCCCCTGTTGAAGAAGCAACACGTAACGCCGACAACAGTGGTACACCGCCAAGCAATAACACATGCATAATGCCACTGAACTGTGACACAACCCGCAAACGGTGTGCCTTACCAATCACAGGAACACGCAACAACATGGAATGCACTGCAAGACGAAAGGCTGGTCGCTTCAATCCCAGCTTAAACCCTATGGAGAAAAGGAGAACAGCAGCAGGAATTGTCCAATACCAATGCGTAAACCACTCGCCCACAGCAATTAAAAATGCGGTAGAAGTAGGCAACTGCTTTTGCATGTCCATAAAAATTTCGGAAAGTTGAGGAACAACCACTGCCAGCAAAAACACCACTACCGCTATGCAAAACAGTAACAAAAAACCTGGATACGCCATTGCAGAACGAACCTTTCCATGCAGGTGTACACTACGTTCAGTCTGTTCAGCCAATTTATCAACAACCCCGCTCAAGTTGCCGGATGCCTCGCCAGCTCTGATAGTTGCTATGACGGCATCGGGAAACGCTTTAGTCTGCTCCATGCCTGTTGAAAGAGAACTTCCTTCCTGAACAGAGCTGAGCGCCTGCGCTAGCACTCTTTGAACTGTCGCACTTCCTCCCTGCTCTACCAGCAGAATCAAAACATCTTCCAGCGGCAGACCAGAACCAAGCAGAATGTGCATTCGTTCCAAAATGTCCTGTAATTCTTTTAACGAAAGTGCGCGGCGGGTAATAAACTCTCGTTGCAATAGAGACGGCATAGATTTTTTGGCTTTGGCTTCAGAAACATCCAAAGGAAACAATCCTTGCCGATGAAGCTGTTCAAGCGCCTGCGTTTTTGAATCAGCAGTCAGCGTGCCTTTTTTTGTCTCACCACTTTGGGTAACGGCGGAATATATAAATTTACTCATTCCATTTCACCTTGTTAACTCTACTGAACCTGCCAGACTCCGCCGACACCAACCTTATACACAAGGGGAGAAAAGCCCTGCGCTCTGCCAAATACCAGCAGCCGTCCTGCTAAGCTTGTTGCCATCGCATGCGGCAATAACAGAACTTCGTTTCCCGTCTCTACTGATGCAACACCATCTACCGAAAAGTCTGTAGTGATACTCAGTTCTGCATCACTCCGTGTAATACTCATTGATACAGGAGTAGCTCTTCCATTCACCTGTATTTCTTTTCTGCCATGAAGAGGCATCCCGACCATTCGTACAGTCGGAACAGGAAAGTTCGTCATTATGTTTGATGGTCTGAACCACCATGTCCTTTGGAACAGCCCTTCATCCAGATACAAAAATAACGATTGAGAATTTTCCGGAAACAATTCTGGAATCCAATACCGGACAGACAATCCCTTGGAACGTAGTAATATCTCAGCGTTGTTTCTTCCACGAAGCAGGCTGCTCAACCAATGCAGCCGCTCTTCAAATGCAACGCTGCTATCAGTCAGTGCCTGTTTCGACAACGGAGCAGGAAGACGAAATATGCCATTCACGCCATGTGCTGCAAAAAATCGAATACAATTCCGTGCAGTCACAGCGTCCTGCAAACTTAAAATATACTGCAAAATGCGAATACGAATTGTGTTCTGACGTCCGCCATCGATAAACACCGGAAGCCCTGTCACATAATGCGCAAAGTATCCTGTATCCCACCATGAAAAGAGCATCCCGTCAGTATGCATGTTCCCATAGCCGTCAAGGGCTGAAAGCAACTCTACCTGCGGACGGGAAAACAAATTTGCTTCTGCACGCGCTTGGTGCAGATTCCACACAAATGAGGATAGGAGCAGGCACGCAACGCTGGCTGCTGCCCATTTTTTATCAATCTTAAAATAGTGTAGAAACATCAGCCAAAAACAAGCTGTTCCAAGCCCTGCAATCGGCGTCAAAAATAGTGCAAATCGAGAGTTCACAAAGCATAGTAGACCAAGCGCAAGCCAAGGAAAGACCAATGCAACAAAAGGTCTTCCATAGGTGCTTATGCCGTAAATGCAACCCATACAAACTATACACCATCCCAGCCCGCCGAATGGTGCTAATGCAGAAAATTCATTAAGACTCAGCGGTTGAAGCTCGGCAATTCCCGCCATATTTTCAACGTGCCCAGTTAGTAACAACTGTACGTGCGCTGCCCCCCATTCCCAGACATTCTGGTTCACCAACAGCAAAGCACAACCCAATGCTGCTATCAAAATCCAAACGATGCCGCGCACACGAAGCCAAGGAAGCATGCAACAAATAACGACTGCAACAACAATTGCCGCCATGCCCCATGTCCACCACAAAAGGCATATTGCCCCTACTAGTAAGCACCAGTACTTCCCTCGTGCGCTGAAGGCATTTTTAAGAGCAAGAACAGCACCGCAAACTACAGCCAAACACAAAACAATAATCGGGTCTGTATCAAACCAATTCGGGGCTGAGCGGACATAAAAATAAGGAAAAAATGCACTTACTAAGGCAGCCAGACACGCGACCTTCGCAGAAACAACACGGTGAAAACACCAGCACAGCCCCATAATAGCCGCCCAATAACAGCCTAAAGCAACCAGTGGTGCTACGTCTTGCACGGAAGAAGAAGTAAGGTTTGCGATACCAGCCGTAAGAGCACTCAAAAATGGAGCCTGTAGCCACTCAGCGCTAGAAGTCGCATTATGCGCCAGTTGTCGGGCAAGGCTCAGATAATGATACCCATCTGCCGATAGCTCAGGACCCCTTCCAGTCCCCCACATACTCATAGTGGTCATCAGCGTCGCTCGATGCAACACTCCCATGACGGCAGTTGCAATACAGGTCGTTACAAAAAATTGCATACTCCCTCGCTGGGTATCTCTGTCTAACCACAAACACTGCATTATTTCACCGTGTCGCAATCCTCAGCAGCACCCTTGCACTCAGCATGGTGTACCCCAGTGTTGCCTTCCAATTGCTGCACACGTTCTTCTAATAACGCATATGATTGCGCCAATCTTCTATGCGCTACTTTTTGCTGAGAAAGAGTAACGTCGGCAAAAAAAGCTCTCACGACAACGAGGACAAACGGAGCAAAAACCATCAGCAAGGAAGCTCCGTTAGATGTCATTAATTGTGAACCGCCCTTTCCCGCAGCCACCGAGCACGATGTTATTACAATAAAAACAATCCACCACGAGGCATATCGGGCATGCAATTTTTTTCGGGCTACAAACAGCAGCACAAGCAAAATCAAACAACCAGAAAAAATACTCATGCCCCACGTAGAAAGCATTGCCATACGATTACCGCTCAGTTTTATTTTTAGAGGATAGCGTTACGTCTCCGACAACAAGCACAAACGATTGCAACATGTAGTCTACAAGCGAAAGAAAGCAATCAAACACACGCGATGAGCCGTGTTTTCGTTGTTCAAACGCTACAGAATATTCAGAAACAATCATTCCGGCTTCACGAACAAGACACAGCGGCCCTATGTCCTGATAATCAAACAGGGATATTTTCTCTTCTGCAAACAGTGTTGCAACCTTTCTATTCATAACTCGAAAACCGGACGTTGAATCGCACACAGCGGTGCGTGATACAATCCCGAAGATACGCCGTGTGTATTGCTTCAGCATTCCTCCACGCTCAGGATCGGAAGCAATTACAATATCAGCCTGCTGTCGCTCCTGTTCTTCCAATAGCTGCGGAATATGTCTGGCAGGATGCTGTGCATCACCATCCATACAGACAAATGTTGTCACATCCCGCTCAAGTCCGAAGCGCAGACCTGTTTGTGTCGCGCACCATGCCCCCAGCCGCACCGGAAGCCGGAGCACAATTGCTCCGGCTTTTTTAGCGACAGATGCGGTTGAGTCCTCGCTGGCATCATCCACAACAACAACCTGATACCCGCGTTCGAGCAATGGTGCCAGAACCTCAGGTAATGAGGGTTCTTCGTTATGGGCAGGAATAACGACAAGCAGCCTGTCTTTATGAGGAGCTGCCATTATCAACACCTACAGCCTTTGTGTCTGCTGCATTTTGTCCTGCAACTTTTGCGGTAAGCGTAATCTGTGTAATTTTTGAAGTGTTATCGCGGATTCTGTAATCAAAGCGGATAGTACTGCTACCAGCACTACGTTCCACAGTTTGTGAAGGGGCAAAAACACCTTCTCCAGCAAGAGAAATTTCGCCTTGATCGACGCTGAATGTAACAGGCCAGTCAACCACGTTACCGGATTCAAGGTTCAAGAGAACCTCCAGCGCTGCCGTGCCGCTTTTAAGCAATGCACCATCAAGCGGGTTATCAATACGCAGTGTTAATTTTGGAGCCGGTAAATCATCGCGAGTTAAACTGACAACAAGGTTATGTTCATAGTAAATGGTATCGTCGGTGTATGTTGCAGTCACCGGAACAGGCGTTACCGTTTTGCTTAACATGCTTCCGTCATACGTAAGTGTGTAGCGTCCGCTTGCCGCTTTCGCCAACGTAACACCCTTCATAACGGGAATCTTCACAGACAATTTAGCATCTGCCGGAACTTGTGCACTGCCATCAGACATACGCAGCACATATTGCAAGGTAGAGTTAGAAGTAGACCCAGCTCTAAGGACATTCGGAACAGCACTACCTTCCAGTCGCAAAGGAATGGATTTAAGCGCACGCTCGAATACTTCTTTGGCTATCTTTTTTAACTCCTGCCAGTCATTTTCAGAGAAATGTTTCTCAACAGCACCAGCATATGTTTTCACTTCATGTTCAGCGATGTCCATAACACGCTTAATCTGTTTCTCACGTACTGCGCTATTGTTGGTGTAGGTCTCAATAGAATCTTCAAAAGATGTCACATAACGTTGAAATGCTGTATCATTTAAAGGAGAATCTTTATCTGTACTGCTTATACCATTCTGCTCTAATGTTGTTTTGACAAAAGCATTATTGGCGATAAAAGAAGTTGGTTTTACATTTCGATTAATTTTTCCAATAATCCCATACTGAAGTCCCAATGTAGCAAGGTAAGAGTTAAAACTTTTCTCAGAAACGACTACATTTTCACCAGAAGCTTTTTCTAACACAGCGTTGTATAATTTATATTTCAAGAAATTTTTTCGCTGGTTGGAATCAAAATCCTTAGAATACAATAACGGAGCTGTTTTGATATCTGTTCCAACAAGCTTTTCAGTTAGAGAAAAAGCGTCTTCCATATCTTTCTTTGTTACGTACTTAGAATGAGCAGACGCTTTACCTACGGCAATCCAATATGCAAGGGTTGTTGCGGGAGAAACGGTAATTTTTGCATCTTCTCCAGTATCCATCATCATTCCGTACAGCGCAGCACCTTCTTTCATAGGGGTACGCTTAACTGAACCATCCTCATTAACGATACGCTCAGTACCTTGAGAAACTTTTACAAGATACGGCCCGCCCACTGGCACGGTCACTTCAAATTTACCCAACTCATCCGTCTTGCCAGTCTCAACAATAGTTCCAAACTCAGGTTCAAGAAACTCCACTGTTGAATTTTCAAGAAAAGAAGCACCCGCTACCCCTTGTACTTCCGTACTGCTCTGTCCGCAGCCACTCAGAACAACAAGCAACCCTACTACGATCAACGTGCAGACACGCCGAAGTGAACCTACTGACATACTCCAGACTCCTCGTATAAATCTAACGTACCACAAAGCCCTATATCACAGGCTTCCACAAGCATTTTACAACCGGTCACGGAATCTTCTTCGCGCAGCAGCGCTACGCCCATTGCAGCTTTGGCAGCAGCAAAATCTTTTTTATATCCGATTGCTTTTGAAAACTCTTTTGCAGCTTCCTGATGCTTCCATTGACGAGCATACAGCTGACCCCGATTATAATAAAAAACAGCTTCGGATGGCTGATACAAAATGGCTTCATTCAAATGATCCAATGCATCTGTGTAGCGTTCATTTTGCAGCATCAGTAACGCAAGATTGTTATGGGCGCGTGCAAATTCCGGATTATACCGCAGTGCAGTATTGTAATTTTCTTCTGCTTTTCCCCATAGCTCTAACTTCTGCAATGCCAGACCTTTATTAAAGAAGGCTTCTGCATAGTTGTGTTTTATGGAAATAGCTTTTTCAAATTCTTTTTTAGCAACCATAAATTCTTTTTTTCTATAAAACGCAAGCCCTCTGCCATTGTAGGCTCTGTACATCTTGTCATTTAACGAAAGCGCTTTAGAAAAATCTGCAATTGCTGCATCAAGGCTATCTTTTTGTAATAATGAATAGCCCCGATTATAATAAAATTCTGGAACATCCGGTGCTTTCACTATTGCTGTTGAAAGATATCTTTTGCCTTCGTCATATTTTCCTGCCGCAACAGCCAGTGTTCCACGCATTCCATAGTCACCGGCGTTCGCAAGATTCATAGAAATAAGTTTATCAAGCATCTGTTGTGCCTGATCTGTAGCACCACGCTTAATAGCTCGTGCAGCTTGTTCACGAATAACTGATGCTTCCGGCAACACAGGAGTTGTCTTTTTTATTGAACGCTGGGCACAGCCAGTCAGTGTTAACGCTACGCACAGCAGGAGAAGAAACCGCGTTCTACCCGCCATGTATCTCATCATCGTATTCATTATTTCCCTCTGTTTTGCTGTGCACCGCGATGTACTGTTGTTTTTCCCCGAAACGCCTGAATATGCACTGTCCGCGTTTCCTGACCATCACTTAGAACCATGGAAGCCTCTTCAATAATTCCCGCTGGCTTAATCACCAGCTCAACAGTGCCGGACTTCATGGTTTTGTCTGCTTTCTGCACATGAAGGATAGAAGCGGAAGAAAAACGAATGCTAGAAAGCACCTCTTCTGCTGCTACAAGCTCTATCTTTCCAGTGCGAATATATACTTTTATACGAAGGTGCTTCCGATCTCTTCTTGCCGAGTCCACACCCTTCTCAATAAATCGGGAGCACGTTGCAATATCGTGATCTAGCGATGAAGCACGAAGAGTTTCCCACACACGCGGCGCAGCAACCGTTGCCAGAATAACCAACAAAACAAGAGCGACGACTGTTTCCAGTAGCGTCATCCCTGCTTCACTATTTGGTTTCCCAACTGTTGATATCTGCATCAGTGTCTTCTCCTCCAGCCTCACTGTCTGCACCGTAGCTGGTAATATCGTAAGCACCGTGTTTTCCGGGTGCGGTATACACGTATTCGGTATCCCATGGATCTTTCGGCAGGCGGGCTACATATCCGCCAGTGCGATAATTTACAGCCTCACGACCAAAATTCGGCTTTGCAACAAGCGCTTCGAGTCCTTGTTCCGTTGTCGGGTAAAAGCCGTTGTCCATTCTGAATGATTCAAGCCCCACACTCAGTTGCTCCATTTGCAAACGCGCTTTCACAACCCGAGCCTTATGCGGTTCATCCATAATTTTAGGAACCACTAGCCCCGCAAGAATGCCTAGAATCACAATTACGATCATTAATTCCATCAGGGTAAACCCGCTATCAGCAGCAATGCGGGGTGAAATTCTTTTCGTCTCTGTTTTCATACAATTCCTTCCAAGTTCTTCTGAAACGACTAAGACGGAGCTATAAGCAAATTCACAGTCAGCCCGTTCTTTTGTTTTCCTATCTGCGCTTGCTCTATTGCCACATTTCTCATTGCGTGTTCTATGCGGAAAAGTAGCCGCACGACTTCAAATGTCTTTAAAGAATGAACAGAAAGACGTACTCGCTCCTGACCATTCGATGGTTCCGCTTGGATAGCATTGACTCTTCGGGTCAGTTGAAGATTCTTCGTCAATTCTTCCAGTTGCGAAAAAAGCGTGACACCATTTTTTCGTGGTTTACTGCGCTCTTCTTTGGTCACACCATTTGCGGATAAAAGACTTTGGTACGTAGCAACCAATTGCTGAACTTTGGTGAATTGCGCCTGTGCCTCTTCGTATTTCGCAGACAGTGAACTATACCCAAGCACACCGGCGATGAGCGCAGTAAGTAAACCTGCTGCAATGACACCTATTTTCCGGTTTTCACGCACTTTCGTATATGCAGCTATAAGTGTCTGCCGTGCTACAAGCACATTTTTCTCAATATATTTCTGTATATTTTGGCGCATACACTACTCACTCATGGAAAGCGCTATGGTAAACTCCACAGCATTTTTCTTAACCGCCCGTCGTGCGATAACCACATCTGAAAAAATATTTTGTTGCTTCAAAGCCGTTACAAACACATCTACTTTTGAAGAGTCCTTTGTTCTGCCTGACAATTCAAAACCTTTTGCGGTCTTAACAAATCGAGTTAGCGAACTCTTGGCAGGCAGCTTTGCAGAAACAACCTCGAACACACTCAAAAGGCTGTGCCCCTGAGTACTCGCCATTGCTTTAAGCTCAGTTATTTCTGATTTGATGATTCGTATTTTTTGAGAACGGCTTGCTTTTTTGTAACGCTGAGCAACCGCGTTATGGATAAGCTCTTCTGTCTTCGATTCATAATATGAGGTGGCACGATACAATTTCACAGCGTGTGCAGATACGAGAAGCAGCAGGCTTACGCCCAGCAAACCAACACTCAGCAGCATTATTTTGGGAGAAACTGTACCCTTCTTGGCTGTTGATTCTTTTTTCTGCTTCACACCAACTGAGGCAACGTTCTTTTGACGCGACGGAAGAAGAGGAGAATTAAGGCATGCACCTACCAACACGCGGCGCTGCCCATCAGTCACACCCTCCGGTAGAACATCAACCATTTTTCGGTATAACGCTTCAGCAACAGGAATAAAGGTCGGCTGAACTAGCGGGAGCAAGGAAGCCGGGGGAGCTGTATTGGCTTCTACGCCGTCATCTGTCATTTTTTGATGCGCAAGGGGTGTAATTCCAACCTGCTTGAGCCGATAGAGACACCTCATGAGCAGTTGATATTCATTTCCATCATTGGCGCTTTGCTGCTGAACATACACTGGCACTGTCCCCTGCAAACCGACCAACATTTCATCATGAGGCATAGTCAGCACAGCAGGAAAATGCTCTTTTATAGCAGCCAGAGAGCGACAAAACGCAGACACTGGTGAATCAAAACCTGTTACTGCAATACCGTGTTCACCAAAAATTTTTTCCACAAGTTCGAGATGCTCTGAACTGCTTGCAACCACGCCATAACTGAACAACCTATCCGCCCTGCGCCCCAGAGATACTGACTGAATCCGTAATGCGCCTTGCAGTGCCGGAATTTTTCTATCTATGTCATTCGCAAGCACTCGTTTTGCATTGCGACCACTTTTTACAGGGATAGCGCTGTACGAATGCAGCACTGTGTGTTGAGGACAAATAATAACGCAGCGCGGGCGGACTATCTCATGCTTCTGACAAAAACTGCGAACCTCTTTTGCAAGCCCTTCAACATCATCAGAAGAAGTTGCGGACAACACAGCACATGCTACAGCACTGTACTCATCATTGCCGCCGAAGGTCTTTTGGGGCAACAAACTGACGAGCTGCTGTCGTATATTCCCAGTCCTTTTCTTCTCAACAGCAAAAAGAACTGGAGTTACGTTTGAACAATCAACAACAAGCATTCGTTACCCTTTCTTTATACTCTTTTTCATCAGTTCAGCTTCACTTTGAACCCAATGCCCGCTCTTATCGAGTTCTCCAACAGGAAACGCATCTACAAATTTGACAGCCACCTTTGTGCCGCTTCGCTCAACATACACCCGTCTGGTCACAGAAACTGACGGCATTCCAATTACGACATCAATAAAAAACACGCTGCTTTTGCAACTTCCCATGGCTGACAACGTTGATTGAGCAGACTTCGGATACGTGCTTTTAATGTACCATTGCCCACTCAGCTTTGCCTGTTCGTCGTTCTGCTTTGCAGCAACATCCTTGGCAAAATCCTGTCCAGCGGCATCATCCACAAACAGAGAACGAAGCAATACGCTAGTTGCAGTATTAATATTGACTTTCGTTCTCATATGCGTGGTAAAAAAAAAGCCGAACGGCTGCGAAGTCACTACCGGATAAAATGGCGTTCCTTTCATCGCGGCGTAGACTTCACTCATAGAAACAAATGCACGGTTTACTGGTCGCGCATCTGAAATTGTTGATGCATACGCCTCTGTTTCCACGCGCCCCCATCTGGCTTCTACCGTGTCGCCATCGATCCAGTCTTTTATCCGCCATAGTAGCACCATTTGATTTTCTTTTGAAATAGTCGGAAAAACATGGTGCAGCATTCGTAAAAAAATCTGTGCAGCCTCATCATGCTCACTGGTTATAGAGCCAAGGCTGTTCAGGTTAAACCGCGAGCTAGCATCCAAAATTCTTGCAGAAACAGTCATCCCGTCCACCTGATGTTGCAGACTTTGCATTGCAGCTGAAAAACGATTCCAAGGTTCCTGAAATGTGTCTATTTCTGCATCATCTTGAGACAACATGACCAGCCCCGTTGCAATAACCGATTGTGCAGCAAGTTCTGCTTGCTCTTTCTGCAATAACGCGCTGGCGGTTATGGTATTTCTTGCCGATACCCTGACTAAACTGACGGCTGTGATTGACAACACTGCAACCATTGCAAGTATCAAAATAAGAACCGCACCCCGCTCACCGGAATTGGAGCCGAAGTTATGCTCCGCTGTCTGCATTTTTCATCTCCGGCACTGCATATGAGTACGAGACTGCTTTCGACACAGAACTCTTTTGCTCTCTGCCCCTTACTGCGAGCGACACTTGCATAATCGACAACGCAGGAACATCGGTAAACTTCAGACTGCGAACATCACCCACAAGCAACAAGGATTCCCAGTCATATGTCTGAGATGTTCTGAACGCCCGTGATATGCGAAGTAGCTGACGCTGCCTGTTCCCTGCCACCTCATGCGACCGCAATACATACTTCACTTGTTGAATTGCTGAATAATCGTCTTCAAGAGGATTCGCTGTGGTGCATAACTGCAAAACAACATCTTCATTACCACCAGACCGCACAACACTGCTTTTAAGCTTGCAATCCTCATGTCCTGTATATGCCAGCAACAAATCTTCAGATATAATATCAAGCACATGCCTCGTCACATCATCAATCCCAGCCCGCTTGGTAAGGATATCCGAACCGGATATGGATGTGCGATATGAGCCAACAGCTGCAACGATAAGGATTGCACAAATCATCAATGAAACAAGCTGCTCCAGTAATGTCATCGTAACTAAAACCTGCTATCAGTTGCGGGCAAAGCTGGACGCCACATGGTCAAAGATTGCTGATGTCCTGTTGCCAGCTTGTACTTCATTGAAAAAACTTCCACCGCTGTGATATCTGCCAGCTGGATTGGTGTAATCTTCAACTGCCATTCAACAGCACCATCCATTGTCGAAATACTGCCTTTTTTTACAGGCTGCTGTGTGCTGTGTATAAATTCTTGTAGCATGGCAGACATAACACGTTGTGATTCTTCCATATGTCGTACAGTCACAACGGATTGACCTGCATTGTGCGTACTCCTGAGAGCTGCTGTGCCTAGCACTCCCATGATAACCACGCCAATAAGCGCTTCCAAAAGAGAAAATCCATCTTCCTTGCGCGCTCGAATCATATTCGTGACACCCGTAAAATTTCTTCAGGAGTTGTCACACCAGCTAACGCTTTTTCTGCACCACTCTGCTGTAAACTGCACATACCGCCAGCTTCTGCGCTCTTACGCAAAAGGGCAGCATCAGCACAGGCAAGAATTTGCGTTTGCACCTGTGGATCAACCTGCATTATTTCCCCGATTGCGCAACGCCCTTTGTACCCTGTGCTTGAACAGGCAGCACATCCGCACGCTTTGCCGACAGAGCTATGTTCTGCAAGACCAAGCTCACGGGCTTCCTCACTCGCGACAGGTTCCATACCTCCGCACTCTGGGCACAACCGACGCACAAGTCGTTGGGAAATAACCCCACGCAAAACAGACGAAAGCAAATACGGCTCAACGCCCATATCAAGAAGACGTGTGACAGCACCGGGAGCATCATTTGTATGCAAGGTAGAAAGCACCAAGTGCCCTGTCATTGCGGCTTGAACCGCAATTTCTGCCGTTTCTTTATCACGAATTTCACCAATGAGAATGACATCGGGGTCCTGACGAAGCAACGTGCGCAAGCCGTTGGCAAAGGTAAGTCCTTTCTTCAAATCAACCTGCGTTTGTCCGACGCCGTTCAACTGATATTCTACCGGATCTTCAATGGTCAGAATGTTCCGGTTTGATGAATTCATTTCCCGCAGCAGTGCATACAGTGTTGTCGTTTTACCGCTACCAGTCGGTCCCGTCATGAGAACAATACCGTTTGCGGAAGACGCAAATCGTCGTAACGCTGTCACCTCATGTTCCACAAAACCGATCTGCTCCAGACTCAACATTTCCGAGGACTTTTCGAGCAAACGCAGCACAACACGTTCCCCGAAAGCTGTAGGAAGTGTGGACACACGCAAATCAACCTCTCGTCCACCAAGCACTAAAGCAATACGACCATCCTGCGGCATTCTTTTTTCCGCAATATCAAGGCTTGCCATGATCTTTACGCGCGAAACAAGCGGTGCATGCACAGCCCTTGGAAACGAAAGACGATCATACAACACACCATCAAGACGAAAACGTATTCGCAACTCATCCCTGTACGGCTCGATATGAATGTCACTTGCATCTGCTTGAACTGCTTGAGCTAAAATGCTGTTTACCGCCTTAATGAAAGGCGCCTCACTTGTATCTACAAGCAGTTCATTCACTGCAATATTCGTATCGAAATCGTCAGAAACCTCATTATGCAGATCTGTCAAAATGCTTTCGTCTTCTTTATGCTGCGCTGTTAATGTCTTGTTAAGCAGCTCTTCCACTAAAGAAAGCGAAGCAAACATAGGTGTGACATCTTCGCCCAGTATGAAACTGGAGTTTGCTGCATACTCAAGCACTGCCGGAGTACTTCCCAGCAGCACTAAGGTCTTCTCCACATACAACGGAACAGCGTTCACTGTTCGCAGATACGAAAGCTTCAGCGTTTCAGCAACATCAACAGCCAATGTGGCTGACGCTGTTGTTTCAAGAACTTTCACCCCGAAAAATGATGCCCATTCAGGCATCAGCGATGCATCCTCCCATACTGCCAAACCGGAGTGTGCATGCAATTCTGAGTGCCCAGCATGTTCTTTAAACAGATGCTCAGGCATGGCTATTTCTCTTCTCCATCCGAAGACATCAAGGTCACAGAAGGCAGTTGAGGTACATCAGCACAAGGCGCAAGCAAAATAGGTTCCGGCATTCCGGATTTTCCTAGTCTGGCTTCTTCGAGATACTGCCGTTTCAGGTTATAAATATCCCGCATCTGCTCTTCTGTAGTAATAATGCGTGGATGCAGAAACAACATGAGGTTTGTTTTTTTGTTAGAATCTGAAGTTCGCTTAAACAGATGCCCAAGCACAGGAATATCTGAAAGGAAAGGGACACCATTTTCGCCGTCTTCTTTTTCTTTACTCAAAAGACCTGCAAGAACCACTGTGTCGCCGTCCTGAATCTGCACAGTTGTATCAAGTTCACGACGCTGAGTTTTTGGTGCAAGCAGAACCTGACCATCTGATTCAACAGAAGACTGTATAATTCTACTTACTTCTTGGTGAATTTTCAGACGCACCTTACCACCCTCAGAAATCTGCGGGAGAATCTCTAAAACAAAACCAACGTCTTTGTACTGAAAACTTTGTGATGCGTCAGAGGTACTTGTTCCAAGTGTAAGCTTGGTACTAAATGGAATATTTTCGGCAACAACAACTTTGGCTTTTTCATTATCCATCGTCATCAACTGCGGGGTAGCCAGAACTGTATAGTCAGAACTGGTCTGCGAAAGGTTAATAAGCGACTGGAGACTGCCGAATTCTAATCCACCCAATTTTAATGGAAATGTCACAAGTCCTGCCGTCAACCCGGCAGGAAGCTGGAAGATTTTACGACTATCGTCACCTTCCGAAGCAGGAACCTTAGATATCCCAAGATTCGTACCGCCAAAAACGATAGAGCGTTGTCCTGCAACATCCAGCTCTTTGCCAAACCCCCAGTTAACACCATAGCTGATACCGGCATTTGATGTTGTTTCCAGAACAATTGCCTCAACATAAACCTGTCTGCGTTTGATATCGAGTTTGCAAACAACATCCTGTAACACTGCAAAATCTTCTGCTGATGCTGAGATAAGCAGGCTGTTTGTAGCTTTATCTGCAACAACCCGAAGTTCACCGGAAACAAAACCGTTAGTATTCCGCTTTCCAGCATTTTTGCGTTGTACTAAATCTGTAAGGACCTTTGCGACGTCCTCTGCTTTAGCGTTTCGCAAAGCGATATGACGAAATCCACCTCGTCCTCGAGCTGTTGGTCTATCAAAAGCCTTCACAACTTCGACAACCATTCCCACTTGCTCAACAGGTGCAGAAATTACAACGCTGTTACTTCTAGTGTCTGCTTCAATCGAAACATCAATTCCCCGTTTGCCCAGCTTTTTAAGTTTTCTGTTCAAAACTTTAAGAGACTTTGTTGCAACTTCACTTGCAGCGCCATGCCGCAGCACCAGCGTATGAACCCCCATCTTGATATCGCGGTCGATATTTTCGATGATCTTTAATAGCCTTCTGACGTTAGATTGATAATCCGTGATAATGAGCAAGTTAGTTGCAGCATGAACAGCCAGTGAGCCTTGCGGAGAAGTTAATCCTTTAAGCGACGCAGCAGCACGCTCTGCTCCGGTATGTTCCAACGCAACAATATGCGTAATAACTCTATCAGTAACTCCTGTAGAGATGCGTTTGCCGCTCGACATACCTAATTCTCGTCCCTTAGCAGTTTGCGCAGGAACAATTTTAAGAACATGTCCGCTGGAAACAATGGTGTAGCCATGCACTTCCAGCACAGATTGAAAAATTTTATATACTTCAGCAGAACCGACAGCCTGTGAGGAATAAATGGTCGCCCGCCCTTTTACACGCGGATCAACGACAAAAGTTTTTCCGGTAACCGCACTGATTACCTTAACCATTTTGCGTAATTCAACGTCTTGAAAATTTAATTGAACAGGCTTCCCTGCTCCGTAGGCTACATTCCCCATCAGCAACATGCCGATAACAAACAGAATGCACCCTGTGTGTCTGACCAGATTCCCCAGCATGACTCTCCCCTAAAAAGCACCTAGTATATTGCAAGCTCAAGCGTTCTTTTGGCAGTTCCGCGAAGCAGCGTGATAGTTACCTTCTGTCTATTCAGCATAGAGCGCAAATTGGCTACACCGCCCCGCATAGAAAAAGGCTTGCCGTTAGCTGTAAGCAGCAAGTCTCCTTTTTTTAGCCCTGATTTCTCTAACAATCCACTTGGGTTAATATTCTTAATGAAAACACCCGAAAGCCCTTTTCGCTTACCGGGGAGCAGCACTATCTCTCGTGCTAAGGAATCAGGACTGCCAAGCACTTTCATGATTGCAGCTTTATTGATGGAACCGGACAAACGCGCAGTATTAGCGACCGCACCTGCCGCTTTTTTACTTTTTCCAGCTTGTGCAGCCAGAGCTTCCGGATCCATTGCAAGAACTTCCAATGTGTTATTTCGACGCAAGACAACCGCTTTATCACGAATCTCTACAAGGCGAGCACCAAAGGCTATATCCCCTTTTGAAAACACGCCTTGCATACCGCCTTTCTTTTCTATGATTGCCATTCCGCCAGTCGCATCTTGCGAAGCAATAGTGCCCACTAACCTATATAGTTTTGATACGCGGGGTAAGTTAGCTATTGCCTTTTTTTTATTGGGCGACATCAACGCAAACGGGTTACGTTTTACGATACCGGAATATGACGCCAAGCTTCTGGCAGGCTTTGTAGAAACGTTCTGGATGTTTTGTCTGTGAATGTTCTGCTCCGGCATCCGCAATGCAATAAGCGCACTTACCAATAGTAACGCCGCGCCTAGCACACTGCTCCAAAGCATAATTGTATCTTTTTTCATTTAAGACTCGATATTGAAAGTCGTTCTCAAATTGGGTCTACTAATAGCCTTTTCTCCGAGCTGTCAAGAAATCTTTACGTAAAAGCAACTTTTCTCGAACACTGTTCATTTGATTATGATTTTCATTTGCATTCATAAAAGAAATCTGGCATCAGTGCCCGTATCATGTCTGCGTTAAATACAATCACAGCCCCTAACTCCCCAATCATCATATGTATTGGCGGGATGCATAGAAACGGAACAAGCACAGTTACCAAGGCTCTTTCTACACTTGGGGTTGCGCTTGGAGACTCACTTATGCCTGCGGACTCCGGCAACCCGACCGGATATTGGGAGCACACAGAAGCTGTTGCCATCAATGAAGCAGTCTTGCAGTGGTTGCAGATACAATGGGATTCTCCGCTTATTGCTTCAAAAACAACAACTGCACTTCCAGAATCATTGCGTAAACGCGGCATTGATTTCATACAGCAACAGACGTCTTCTGTACCTTTTGCATTTAAAGACCCGCGTACTTCGCGACTGCTTCCTTTTTGGCAAACCGTAATACAAGAGCACAAAGAACGGATTGACGCACGCTATGTGATTACCTTGCGCAATCCACTAGATTCTGCACGATCTTTGGCACGAAGAAACGGTATTCCAGTTATTAAAGGGCTGGCGTTATGGATTGAGCATATGCTCAGCATGGCTGCAACAGTAGATTGGAACAACACCATTGTTGTAGAATATGAAACGTTATTGCAGCATCCTCACAACACACTGTACAAGTTACACGATGACCTTGTTGCCTTGAACGTATTGCAACATAGCGCAACAAATACAGCTCAAGAAACAAATATCGAAGATGGGATTGAGGACTTCGTCACAAATTTTCTGGATGTAAAGAAATGCCTTTCCATTTCAGAACGCTCAGAACTTGAAGAATATTCTGCGCAGCTACCGCTGCTTCTTCCTTTGTATGACGCCTTGCAGCATGCAACGAGAGAACCTGTATCAGCTGTTACGCAAAGCTGGTTTGCAACCTGCTGGGAGTCCTATGGGTTAGGTAGCATTCTTTCGAACACATTCTCTGAGGCATCAGCATGTGAGGCTAAAAGCGCTCTTGCCTGCGAAGCTGAAAGGAACTCTTCATGCTGTTTATCAACAAAATCCTTCTGTCTGCAATTGTACTATGACAGCGGCTCTGGATTTAATGAACACGAAAAGCTGCATCAGATGGTGCCGCACGGCGCTGTAAAAACGACGTTTGAACTTCCGCAAAAACAAGTCACCCGTATTCGTCTAGATACCGGTGATACGCCGTGTGTTTGTCATCTCGACTATGCAGCAGAGCGCAATGACACCACATCAACACAAATTTTTCCCAAAAGGCACAGCGCGTTATCTGAACAAGATTCAGTGTTTTTATTTCAAGAAGACCCTCAGATAGAGTTCACACTCACCCCTGACGCCACCGCTGTAGACATTACCCTTGAATACATTGAGCTACCTGCTACAGGTGCTGGTACAAACCACTATAACGCGCTCATCGCGCAACTTCTGCAAGCAGTTGCGCCACAAAAACAAAAGACGCACGCAGTAGAAAAAAAAGCTCATCAACTCACAACACAGATTGACGAACTTTCTGTGGAAAACAAGCAGCACCGTGCCACCATAGCCAACCTGACAATGCAGCTTGAAGAGTCTCAGGCAATACACGAACGCAACGCAGCACATCTTGCCCAAAAATATGAAGGCAAGCTTAAGGCACTTCAGCAGCATATTTCAAAGATAGAAAAAGACCTTACAGAGCAGGCGACCTACACAGCGCATCAACGGTCATACTTGGAAAACGCGACACAATCCGCAGTTGGATTGCGTGGAACAGTGCAACAAATTCGACATGAAAATGAATCACTCCGGTTTGCACTGGATGAAATACGAAACAGTATTACATGGCGCACTGCACGCTTTTTTCTTCAACCAATTGAACATATGGGATGGTTCAAAAAGCTTCATAACGTTTTAAAATCACCCAAGCGAACCAACAATACGGTAGATATTGCATTGCCGCACACTGCCCCTGTGATTCCAGAACGAATGGAGCACCCGCTGTGTATTGTTATTCCGGTATACAACGGCGTTACGGCTCTTGAAAATTGTTTCAACAGCCTTATGAGCAGCTATCCAGCACCAGAAAAAAACGTGCAGTTTCTTATTATTAACGATGCTTCACCAGATCCGGCTGTTGAAAATCTATTCGCAATGCACGCCTTTTGTGCTCGTCCCGATGTCACTATCACTGCCAATAGAAAGAACCTCGGCTTTACAGGAACCGCGAACCGCGGGATCACGATGGCTGAAAAACAGGATGTTGTTCTGCTGAACTCAGATACTGAAATCTGGGCACGAAGCTTTCATGTCCTGCAACATACTGCCTATCGAAACAGCCAGATTGCTTCTGTTACTCCTTTTACCAACAGAGGCAGCATTGCCAGCCTGCTGAACTGGCCTGACGGTTCCGACACGATCTTCCAAGTGCCCGTACGTGATCTCACCGCCATTGTGGAACAGACAGCCATTGCGACTCCAGTTCAATCTGTGCCTACAGGTGTGGGCTTTTGCATGTACATAAAGCGCTCGGCACTGAATAAAGTCGGCATGCTGGATGAAAAAACATTCGGCAAAGGCTACGGGGAAGAAAATGACTGGTCACAGCGTGCCATAAAAAAAGGATTTCACCATGTAATTTGCACAGAAACGTATGTGCATCATGCTGAAACGCAATCCTTCACGTCTGAAGAAAAAAAACAGGCACTTACCAACAATCTCGCAAAGCTTAACAAGAAGCATCGTGGATATTCAGCACAGGTAGAGCGGTATATTCACAGTAACGCGCTGGATACAGAGCGCAATGTTCTTCTCTGGAATATTTTAGGACGCAGCAAACATTACGCACAACGTAAAACAATTTTGCACGTACTGCATAAGTCTCCCATGAATCATCTTGGAGGCACAGAGTTGCATGTGCGAACTCTGACAGCAACGCAGCTTGAGCACGGCAATATTGAAGCACTCTGGCTTACTCCAGACGTTGACGGACTACGCCTCAATCTCATTGTACCGCCGTTTGAATCAGTTTTTTCGATGCCGATACCAAAACAGCTTATCGACTACATGCTGCCATCAATTTTGCAGCGTGCTGACCTTGTGCATATACACCATTTGGAAGGATTTACAGAGAGTACAATGGCTGCTCTTACTGACTGGACAGATTGCCCCAAGGTCTTCACCGTGCACGATTTCAATTGTGTATGTCCTTCCTGGAACCTTCTGCGGGATGGAGAATACTGCGCAAGTCAATCAATAGCAGAGTGTACTGGCTGCGAGCATGAACACGGTATGTTCGCACACAGAGTGCAATACGCTCGATTGTTTACTACATGCGAAACAGTCATCACGCCGTCTGACTCCACTGCACAGATCATACAACGCATTTTTAAAGACGAAGTACAAAACCTTTCAGAAAAGCTGACAACGCACTCGCACATGCTGCCAATCCCTGTATCGGAACCCAAAGAGTCCCGCAGCGAATCGCCGCGAGTCGTTTTTCTCGGGGGACTTACAGAAGCCAAAGGAAGCAAGCTTGTTCTGAAATCCTTTGAGCAACTTTCATCGTTGGGATTTGTCTGTGAAGTTTGGGGAGAGTCCAACTTTACCCTACCGAACGGTGTCATCTTGCGGCGCTATTTTTCACGCGAAGAACTACACGCTATGTCTCAACAGTATCCGGCAGATATTGTATGTATTCCATCTATTTGGCCGGAAACATTCTGCTACACAGCATACGAAGCTTTATGCATTCTTAAGGCTCCTATTATTTGCGGCCCCCACGGAAATCCAGCTGACATAGTGAAAGCGCACAACGTAGGTGCAGTGATGAACAATTGCACGTCTTCTGAACTCACAGAAAAGATAACGTATGTTACAAATAATCACGCCGAGTACCAGCAAGCTGTGAACTCATTTATACCGGAAATGCTCACTAAAAATTATGCACAACAATACTGCAATGTTTTTACACAACTTTTTTCATAGCCCGCACCGTAGTGGCAAGTTTGCACAGCATGTACCTGATTCATCCAATACTCAGGGGGTGCTCAATTCCACAGTAGCGAATACAGAAAGAGCAACTGTGTCCTACGGAACGGAGAGTACACCATTCTTTCTTGTTGGATGTGTGCGCTCAGGAACAACGCTTCTGCGGGATATTCTGCGAATGCACCCCCGTTTAGAGGGAGCAGAAGAATCACACTTTTTCAGATGGTCAGACCCGTTTGCAACGCCGCGGTACACAGCGCTGTACAAAAATAACGGTGATTTAAAAGAAAGCAGACGGTTAGATCAAATCACTGAAGAAGAATTTTTTTCTATCTTTACTTCTGCGCAAAATCGTAAAGAACTACAAGACGCCTATTGCAAGCTATACCTTGCAAAACAAAGGAATCCTTCGGGGCGCTGGTTCGATAAAACACCACAGAATATTTACGGATTATTCTTATTGAAAGAAGCATATCCAGAAGCGACGTTTGTTCATATTCACCGAAATCCGCTTAATGTTGCTGCGAGTTTGCGTAAAGGCGTGGTCATGCCCTCAATGACGCTGACAGCAGCAATAAATTACTGGAACGACAGCTACATAATGATGCGTGACTTTTCAAAGCTGTATCCGGAATCTGTTTATACGATCCCATATCTTCAGCTTACAACATATCCGCAGCAGACACTTTCCGGCTTGCTGCATCATGTTCATGAAGATCCTGACAAGCTCACCATTCCAGAAGGCTATGTATATGCGGAACGCAATGCATACACTAAATCCTTGTTACCAAGTGAACAGCAGTACATTCAAACCGCATGTGCCAACGGAATGCACGCGCTAGGATATGTATAGCTATGCACTGAAAATGAATTTCGTTTTTATCCCTTTATCCATCTGATAACTCTACAACACTATCTAAGGAGAATTTCATGAAACGTGGAATGATACGTCTTACTGCTGCACTGGCAGTATGCACAGCACTACTTTTCACATCGCTCAGTCCTGCTTTTGCCGCAGGCGACGTTAATGCCAAATGGGGCTGGCACACAGCTAGCGTGGAAGAGGTTGGTATTACAGGCCCTGACAACTGGTTTGCGGTTCTCAAATCAGATTCCGGCACAACAACACGAGTAACGTTTGTTCAGGCAAGTATTCGTAAAGAACTGCTCGCAGTAGCCCTCACTGCCAAATCTTCCGGCATGAAAGTAAAAGGGTACTATCAAGATACTGGCGCTACCGGTAACAAAACCGTTGGCTGCAAAGGTCTTTACATCACTAAATAATACAACGGTGCACTCTGCATTCGGCAGGGTGCACCCATGATAGTATGCCACTTAATATTCTCGTTAATGCAATTCCACTTACCAATGTTCATACTGGCATTGCGCGCTACACGTACATGCTTTATGCAACTATGCAGGCGCAATATGGCTCAGCCATTAACGTGACATTTTTTGACGGCAAAAATTGTCTTTCAACGCCACCCTCAGGTCCCCAAAACATATCCGGCTGGAATGCGCTTGTTGACGTATTCTGGAAACTGCCCCCATCTATTGCATGTTCTGTCCGTAATGCTGTGCAAATAAAACGGGAACGTGCCATTGCAAACGTTATTGGCGACTTTGATGTCTACCACGAAACAGGCTTTTTTCCGTTTGCCTGTGCAGCGCATATTCCTACAGTTTTCACCGTGCACGACATGTCCCTGCAGCGTCACCCAGAATGGCACCCTAAAGAACGGGTTCTGTTTACCGAAACCTACTTCGCTAAAAGAGCTTCGCTGGCAGATCACATCATCACTGTGTCAGAGTTCACCCGCACAGAATTTCATTCTGTATTCCCCGAATTATCTGACATCCCTGTTACGCCGATACATCTCGGTGCGTCACCGGATATTTTTGCCCAACAATCGAACATTCCCGAACTTCCTGATGCGTATTATCTGTTCGTAGGAAGCAACGACTCACGTAAGCATCTCGACCAAGTTGTAGCGGCTGTGTGTGCACAAAATGACCTTCCCCTGCTTGTCGCTGGTTGGAATGGTTGGGGAAAATCTATTCAACATCACGAAAAAATAATCCCTCTTGGACATGTTTCAGATACGCTTCTTGCTCATTTATATAGCAACGCAACATGCCTTATTTATCCGAGCGCATACGAAGGATTCGGGCTTCCTGTATTAGAAGCAATGCAATGTGGGTGTCCCGTAATTACCGCTAGAAATGCGAGTTTACCGGAAGTAGGAAGCGATGCTGTTTACTATATTAACGGTGCGGTATCGCCCGAAACTATCCGACATGCTTTAAACGCACTGCGAAAAGAAGATCGAGCACGATACAAACAAGCAGGATTTGTGCAGGCAAAAAAATTTAGCTGGAAAAAAACGGCACAAAAAACGTACGATATTTTACAACAAACAAGTTATAACTACACCCAGCAGAATAAAAAGTGAGCACATCATCTGCTCATCTGTACTAATTTCTGCCTACATGCTTGTCCCTGCTCAACGTGTATTTTTTCCGAAATAGTGCCATCAGCAATGCGTATTACGGAAGTACATATTCGTTGGATTAACTGAATATTGTGCGAAACGAGCACCGTAGCACAGCCGCTCCGAATTCGTTCCTGTATTGTCGATAAAGACTGCTCTCTGAATACAGCATCCCCCACACTGAGCATCTCATCAATCAAAAGAATGTCTGTTTCTATTTGAACAGCCACAGAAAAACACAGCCGCGCACGCATTCCTGAAGAATATTCCCGTATATGGTCATAAAAAGCATCGCCTAATCCAGAATATTCCTGCACAGCTGGCAATCTCTTTTGCATTTCCCTTTTTGAAATTCCTAATGAAACCCCCATGAGCAACGCATTATCATACCCTGAAAGATAGGGGAGCAAACCTCCTTGCAACGAAAGCAGTGCACTTGAACAGTTGTACTTTTCTACACTTCCCTTTGCTGGAGCAAGCACGCCAGCTAATACACGGAGCAATGTGGATTTACCTGCCCCATTAGCCCCTACAATCCCCAGCACTTCTCCTTTGTGCAACGCAAACGAAACATCTCGCAGCACAACTTTTTCAACAGAACGTAAAAAGCCTGAACGCTTGCGATAGGCGCAGTCTACATGCGTTGCAGCAAGCACAACGTCGCTGGTATCTAAGTGCGGCTGCGTACAACCTTCCTTCGCCGTATGCACTAAAGCGGTTTGCGTGTTTCCTGCGTTAACGGAAACATCGTACAGTTCTGGTCTCATAGCTTAACATATTCTCCACGTAGCCTTTGCATCAACCATATACCGAGCGCACCGCACGTTACGCCTACTACTAAAGGGTATGTGACAAAAAGCAGATTAGGTGCTGCACCAGTCAGCATTATTGTTCGAAAATTTTCAAGCAAACACGCTGCGGGGTTCATGTAGAAAACTACTTGCAATGATTCTGGAAGTTCCTTTGCTGAAAAAAAGACTCCAGCAGCCCAAAAACCTACTTGTAATAAGCTTTCAACAACAAATCGAAGGTCAGGTATTAACGGCATGATTGCTGCCAGCAACAAACCTAACCCTGTTCCAAACACAAGCAACACAAGCAACAATAGCGGCAACGTTGCCCACCAGAGAGTCATCCCTGCATACAACGCAATTGTTGCACAAAGTACAACAAACACGCCTGCTATCTTAACACCATCAGCAATGACAGCAGCTATAGGAAACACCCATTCAGCAAGCGATGTTTGCAACAGAATATTCCGATGTTGCATCACCGAAGGAGCTGCATGCAAAATTAACGACGAAATACCTTTCCAACAGGTTATACCCACAAGTAAAAAAGGTACGAATCCTTCGCCACCACGCTGCAAAAAAAGACCAAAGAGTACATATAATGTAATAAGCTGAAGCAATGGCTCAAACAGCCACCAGACAAACCCCAACCAATACCGCTCATGCTCTGCTTTCAATTCAGCAGTTGCTTTGACAAAGGCATACACCAAGGCATGTGAATACGTCATATCACCCGTTCCTCAGTTGTACGTTTTGGAGGAAGTATCCTGTTCCAATCTACAAGTTCATAAAAGCGCCTATACGAAAAAGGTACTCGTTTGCGTTTAAACATGCGCAGACCATCTACAAGCCCTCTACCGACACCTTGCAGCGTTGCTAAAGCGATTTTCGGCTGTCCTCGAAATGTTTGCACCAAAGCCATCATCAAAGCAGTGCCGAGAAAAACACATATCGCTACACCAACATACATGGCAGGAAAGTACCGAAGAATCATTTGCACTGCGTTTTTTTCTGTGAGCGCAATCTTCCAGCCAATACCTAATAAACGGGTACTCTCACTGCCCGAATGCAAAACCATAGCGCAGGGAATGCACCAGAAAGGAAGTCGTGTTGCTGCATACCGTTGATGAAACCTGAAAGCCAAATCAAGGTCTTCTGCGTACATCCCTAACGACTCGTCAAAAACTTGCTCGAATTCCAACGTTCTGATGAGCGCCTCTGC
Organism: Halodesulfovibrio sp.; assembly: GCF_025210605.1. Taxonomy (NCBI): domain Bacteria; kingdom Pseudomonadati; phylum Thermodesulfobacteriota; class Desulfovibrionia; order Desulfovibrionales; family Desulfovibrionaceae; genus Halodesulfovibrio; species Halodesulfovibrio sp. The sequence continues at coordinate 66,571 of NZ_JAOARI010000002.1, forward strand.
CCTGAAAAAAACTGCGCCCCCTGTACATCCAACAATAGGAAACGGTGAAGGCACTGTTCTTAGCAGTGGAGCTAGCGCAATTTTTTGCGCTTCTTCAGTATCATGCGGACAACACTCCACCCGCGCTCCCATCAAGTTATCCCATCCTCGCCCCGTGAATGAACATCGAACTCCGGCAGACTGAATATATTCAGGGGAGTACTTATCCACTAACAAGGGCTGACACGCAGCAACACGCAGATTTGCGTTCATAAAATCTAACAATTGAAGCAAACATCCTTCGGACACCTGCGCATCAGAATTGAGAAGAAATATGTAATCCGCACCGTGAGTCAACGCGTATTCAATGCCGACATTGGCTGCCGCTGCAAACCGCCTGTTTTCCGGAAGCTGTATCACAGTAATATCCCGTAAAAACTGCTGCAAAATACGCATGGAAGCATCGTCCGAGGCATCATCCACAACGACTATATGCAAGAAATAGCCGGAGCCCGACTGCACTGAGTGGATGCACTCAGCAAGCAATCGGACTCCGTTATAGTTAGGAATTACGACGTAAACAGTCTGCACGTTGTATTAGCTCATAAGTAACGACATGACTGGTACAGGCATTTTTCCTTTGCTTGCGCTAGGAACGCTGTGTGCGTCATCTGGGTCAGTGTTTTTCTGGAACTCTTGAAGGTTAGACGCTCCGTCACCGTCTTTGTCGCCATTTGCGTCATTCACATTGACTGAAAGACCGTTATCAACTTCCCATCCGTCAGTCATACCGTCATCATCAGAGTCGTTATCATTAGGGTCAGCACCCTGACGGTATTCTTCAATGTCGCTCAAACCGTCATTGTCCGTATCCCCTGTGCCATCTTTTGAGAGGGAGCCAAAATGTGTCTGCTCCCATGAGTCTTCAATTCCGTCGTTGTCAGAATCATTTGAAGCTTGAACAAAAGTAGCCACAGCAGTTACATTTCCGGTTACTGGTGAAACGGTTGTTTTGTTACTGGTAACCGCAACGGTTTTGTTGTTAACTTTAAAAGAAGAAAGGGTGTACCCAGCAGCAGGCGTTACTGTAAAAGTAACACTACCACCATGTTCAACAGAATTTGCAGACGCAGTTACAGTACCGTGAGAAGGAGAAGTAATATTTACTGTGTACTGTTTTTTGGCAAACTCAACAGCCAGTGTGTGATTCTGAGAAATTGAAGTAAATTGATAACTGGAAGCAACAGTTACTGGCGAGTTATCAACCATAACTTTTTTGATTTCGTATCCAACATCCGGTGTGAAGGTAAATGTTTTACTGCTGCCATCAGCAACGGTAACCGTACCTTCTTCAGAAACACTACCACCAGCATTACTGGACACCGTAATGGTGCGTGTCACAGCAACTTTTTCGTAGACAACTTTGATTGTGGTATTTTTTTGCACGTTGGTGACATCAAACGATGAAACATTACCTGCAACTTTGCTACCGTCTACCTGAACTTCTTTTACGACATAACCGCTGTCAGGAGTAAAGGTAAATTTCTGGGTTCCGCCAGAAGCAACATCTACAGGAGAAGAAGGGCTGATTGAACCACCAGCAGTGGTCTGCGGAGTAATTGTGTAGTCAGAGGAAGAGGATGAACTGCTTTTAAATTCAACAGCAATCGTTTTATTCTCGCCTATATTTTCAACTGTGTATTCAGAAACACTGTCGGCTACTTTATTTCCGCCGACCATAACTTGCTTTACTGTATAGCCGGATGCAGGCGTAAAGAAGAATGTTGCTTTTCCGTTTTGAGCAACTTTTACAGCGCTAGATGGGAAGATAGTACCATTGGTTGGAGCAGTTGGGGTAACTGTATATTTAGAAGCAACAAAGTCTACTTTGACAGTATGCGCCTTTGTTACATTTTTGAATGTATATGAAGGAATACCGTAATACGTTTTTTCATCATCTGTACCCTCGTCAATGATGACAGCTCCGACAGCGGTATTATACGCAGACGTAAAAGTAATGCGTTGATCTTCGCCGCGTACAACCTTAGGAGATGAAGGACTTACCGTCCCTGAGTAACCTGATTTCGTGATTACAATGTCAAATTTCTCTTTTTCAAATTCTACTGAAACAGGAATCGAACGAGTCACATTATCCACAACATGTGGATTGCTAGGACTAGAGATTTTGGAACCGTCTTCTCGAATTTCTTTAAGCTGATAGCCATCAGCAGCTGTATACGCAAGTGCCACTGAACCATCGTATGGAACCGAGAACACATGGCTGGAGTTCGCATCGTTCAAAGTGACGTCACCAGAAGTAACCGTACCGTTGCCTTTAACAGTTACTGTGACATCAAGTGGAGGGTGCTGTTTAAACGTGGCTCGTACTGAATGAGATTTTGCAATTTTACTGATGGTCAGTATTTTTTTGAATCCATCACCGTCAGTCAATGTGTTTGTTTTATCAACTGTATCCACAAATACTTTATCAACAACATAGCCAGCATCTGGCGTAAACGTTATTGGGTAGTCGTTACCTTCTGTAACCTCAACATCACCTGAAGCAGAAGCTGAGCCATTGGCTTCGGCTGTAATACTTACGGTATGTTTAACATCGCTGCCACCGCCAGCATCAGGAAAACTGAAGTCGGTGAGTTCAAGTTCTTTTGCGTAACCATTTATTGAAATCCGAAGTTCAGTGAAGTCTACACCGGAGCCAAAGTTGACATTATCAACAGATAACCCACCAAAAGAGCATTGCAAATTGTCACTACTACCCGATCTTGAAAAAGTGATTACACCCGGGTTTGACTTGTTAAGACTAACTTTTTCAGACTTGGAAGAAAAAGCATAGCTCCATCCCTTTCTACCCGAAAGAGTACGAGTCCATTGGTTACCGCTATAATCTGAAACCTGTGATATATTTATGTAATTATTATCATTTTTATCTTTATATTTTAACTCCACCCGTCCCTGAGCTTTCACATTGTTTTTAAAGGTAAGGTTTACACCACTTTTACCTTTGGTGCTCACCTTTACCGTACCAGAACTCCAAGAAGATGAGTTTTTTATCTTCAAAGTTCCGTCTGCCGTTTTTTCAAACGAAATAATACTATCGGAAGAACTCCACGTCTGCCCCTTCCATTCAATACTTCCCGCAGAAGCTACTGCTGGGATTAAGAACGTTGAGCAGAAAAATAGCAATAAGACGGCTATAGGCAGAAGCCTTTTCATAATAACTCCTTGAAACCGTCTCGAATACGTTTGGGCGACTTACACTTAGCGTAAAAAATTTACAAAGAAAACAACTTTGTTGATTTTGAAAATTGATTTCATTTAGCTTGACAATGATTTTTTCCTCCCCTAAACGGTGTTCGAGGCTATCCAGCATTTTAAAAAAGCACACAATATATAGGAGTCTTTATGTTTACCCGATACTATTGCTCTCTTGAGACCCGAATGCACGCCTTCCTGCATCGAATCAAGCAGGACGAACGAGGCATCACAGCCATTGAATATGCTGCACTTGCTGTTGGTCTTGCTGGTCTTATCTCAATGCTCGCTGGTGAAGACGGTGAAATTGGCAAGGCACTTAAAGCTGCGTTTGAACAAGTCACCACTAAGCTGACCCAAAAGTAGCGCTATTTTTTTCTCTATCAACTGATAAGGACATTCAAAATCATCTCGAATAGTTTGGGCAACATACGAGATTATTTTATTTTTTTGGAAACAGACACACTAGGAGAGCACAGCGCGCTTATACGTCGTTTCGTTCATGCAATCTCGGCAATTGATGAAACAACGTTGGCTTGGCTGTCATAACGCTATGCGCAAATTCTTTTTTTTTTCGTTTTGTGCGGCTGTGTGCATTTTTGGCTACCTAGCCTTTAAATCGCTCACCACCGAACCAACCAAAACACCGATACAAGCGATTGCGAGGGAAGAAGTTCCTGCTGCTAAGCCAGAACAAATGACGTCCGTATTTGTGACACGTCAGGATATTCCATATGGAGCGTTCATTTCAAGACGGCATCTTAGCAAGGTAAACGTGCCAGTCTCTTCGGATGCAAGCATCAACGGAGTTACGTCGTTTGAAGGACTTGCCGGAACAATTGCCGCAGAACCAATTTCTGCAAATCAGCTTCTTGAACGTGCGCAAATTGTGGCACCAGACGAAGCTGGCTTTATGGCAATTGCTATCCGCACAGGGCATCGCGGAATCAGTATTCCGATCTGGCGAGAAGGAACCAGTGCAGCAATTTACCGCCCGGGCGACATCGTTGACCTTGCTCTTATTGCGACGTTTCCTGACCGCAACGAATTTGAAGCATATCAAGAAGCAAACGGTAAACGCACTCCAGCAATGCTGAAGGATATAACGGCAACCTTGCTCACACAGCATGCCCGTATCCTCGCTGTTGGCAGTAGTAAAAAACCGACGTTGGATGAAAACGAAAGCGGCTCTTTTTCCTCACAAATTCCTATGGTTTTGGAAATACGAGACACCGACGCAGAAAAAGTCACGCTTGCAGCAGGAATTGGCAAAATTATGCTCCTCATGCGTGGCGCAAATGCTAACGACCTTGCGAGCAAAAAACAGCATACAACAGCAGAACAACTCTTCCCGCAGTTCAAAAATCTGGGACCGACTCGCGGCACAACCATTTTGCGTGGTTCCCTGAAAGATGTTGAAGGCTACCCGCTTAATGACAACAGCAAGCAGGAAGAAAAAGAAGAAAGCACAAATAACGAACAGAGTAACTCCAATGAATAAAAAATATTTTACTATTGTCTTTACTACTCTGTTGCTTTTTGCTGCCACCATTGCTCAGGCAAGAACCGTAACAATTCCTGTCGGCACAGGACAGCTTGTCAGCCTGCATGTTCCAGCTAAAACCGTTATGATTGCTAATCCTTCCATTGCCGACCTTCAGTTACCGTCACCTTCAACTATGTTTCTTTTCGCAAATAAGGCGGGCAAGACTACTGCGTACGCTCTTGACGAAAATGGACATATTATCAGCAAAATCAATATCGTGGCTAGCCATGACATTGACGGCTTTCTTTCTACAGTAAAAAAAGAACTGCCCCACAGCTGTATCACCGCCAGAACATTACGTGGTAAATTGTACGTTTCAGGCACGGTTGCCACACCGCAAGAAGCAGACATGGTTTCTTTAATCGCAAACAGCTACGAACCTAATGCTAAAAATATCGTAATTCAATACGGTGTCACTATGCCTACGCAAGTAAACATCAAGGTTCGCTTTGCAGAGGTGTCGCGCAATGCCACAGAAAAACTTGGGCTGAACTGGGACTCACTGGGTTCTATTTCTGCATCAACACTTTTCACAGGCAACTTTGGTTCCGCTAAAACTGCAATGGGTAGCAACTTGGGCTTCTCATTCACTATCAGTCAGGATGCCATTTTCAACGCGCTGAGCGGCGACGGTCTGCTAACGACACTTGCAGAACCAAACCTTACGGTTCTTTCCGGCAAGAAAGCTACATTCAACGCCGGTGGTCAGGTTCCTGTCTCAATTCCTGTTGCTGCTAACCAGCCTGCACAGATTGAATACAAAGATTTTGGTGTACTGCTCTCTGTGGAACCAACAATTCTTTCATCAGGTCGAATCAGCCTGCATGTGCAGCCAGAAGTAAGCCGCGTTGTCGCGTCTTCTCCAGAAATGAGTGGAGCATTTACCTTCACACGAAATAGTGCAGATACCTACGTGGAACTTGCAGACGGGCAAAGCTTTGTTTTAGCCGGACTGTTTAAAAATCGCGAAAACAACCTAGCCAACCGCTTCCCGTTTCTCGGTGATATTCCTGTGCTTGGTGCTCTTTTCCGCTCCACGCAATACCAGAAAGAAGAAACAGAGCTGGTCATTATCTGCACAGTTAATCTTGTGAAGCCGGGGCTTGAAAAAGATTACACGCTGCCTACTGACGGTGTTCTTACTGCTCCGCCATTTGAGCGTCTCCTGTTTGGAAGATTACAAAAACGGGTTGCGCCAAATGCACAGAATTCCGTAACGACTACCCCACTTGAATCTCTTCCTTCCCGTCCGTTAGAAGGAAAAGCAGGCTTTTATTTTTAACATGCGAGAATCTGGAATGCACAATATACTCACAATCCTGCTGACCGGTATGCTCTTGTTCGCAACCGGATGCACAAAGACCTACACTGATACAATGAGCAGTGCCCAATACAGATCTGCTCTTGTGGCATATTCTCTTGCACTACCGACAAAAACAATTACCTCACAGGCAGTGCTTCAAGCAACGGTTCAGAATTTTGCTAATAAACACAGTGATATTTCCAAACCCGTATTTATTGTTTCAACATCAACATTACCAAACCAGATTTCTGCAACAGCAGTGCGTCAAGCGTTGCAGGCTCTATGTATTCCCGGTGCACGACTTGCGATAAAAGCGCCGGATAAACTGCTGCGCCATACAGAAATCACTCTTCAAGGCTATACGATCATTCCGCCTGCTCCTGCCACATGGGACTTCCCTTCCAAGTCATACGAACTTGCCAACTCACGCACTGTAGACGGCAGCAGCGTTAATGCAAATATCGGGGCAATGATTGCAAATCCTAAGAATAGTGCGGTTCGCCAAGAACTTGCACCTGCTGACGGGCGATACCACACCGCGGTAATTAAACGCTACCATGGGCTCACTGTAGAAAAGTCAGGTTCATCAAACTCTGACAGCAGCGCAAATAATTCAAATAAAAAAGACGGGGACAAGTAACATGCTTTTTTCCCGCACGACTAATCAAGTTCACACCGTTGCCGGTTTTATCAGTAATCCCCAATTAGCGGATGATATCTCGTATACGCTCTCGCTCCTTGGGTTCACTGATAATATTTTCATAAAATCCGGAACCGTCGAGGATGCCAAAGAATACTGCATCAAAACACCTTCTCCAAAGTTGCTCATTATCGATATCAGCAAAGAGCTTGAACCGGTATTGCAACTGGATTCTCTAGCAAACCACGTAGAACCGGGTACAAAAGTTCTTGCATTCGGTACGCATAACAACATTGATTTGTACCGCGAACTTATGAACATGGGTATTTCAGATTATCTGTCATTCCCTGTTGATAATGGACTATTGGAACGCACCATCAAATGCGCTCTTTCATTATCTACAAACGACAGAAAAAGTTCTGGAAGACTTGTACCAATCATCGGCACAAAGGGCGGGTGTGGTGTTTCAACGGTAACTGCAAGCCTCGGCAGCTTACTTTCCAGTAAATATGGCTGTCGCACAGTTATCGCAGATTTAGACAGACACTGCGGTGACTTGGACATGCTGCTCAACACAAAAGCGGCAAACACCTTGGATATGCTGCTCACCGATGAACAACGTGCGCGGACAATGCTCGTGGATCACGCCACAGACGCGGTTTCAAAAAATCTCTCTTTGCTGAAAAGCAATCTTGGCTTTGAAACTCCTAATGCGCCAGTATCTACAAATGCGCTTACTGCATTGAACGAAAAGCTCTGTGAACACCACAATTTTGTACTATGGGACACACCGCTGCACAGTCTGGGAACACCAGCTGTTCAGGAGATGCTTGGCATGGCTGACATAGCCGTTGTTGTTTTCACTCCTACAGTTTCTTCGGCACGGGGCTTAAAAGAAGTTCTTTCAATGGTGAAAAAAACTGGCAGTGCAAGAACGATTGTATGCGTCAACCGCATCCACCCGACTGCTGTTGAAAACATCAAGCTTACTGATCTCAAAAAACTTACCGGACAAGAAATAGACATTATTCTTCCGCATAGCCCCAAAGCAGCTGTGCTGGCTGCTGACACCGGAAAGTTTGTTAAAGGTAAATTGGGAACTTCATTAGACTCTTTAGCATGTAAACTTATTGGCAGACGCCACAAAAGCGGGTTGATAGCCCGTCTTAAAAAACGAGCTTAGTGTATGTTTGGTCGAAAACAACAACGCAGTAGTACGCGCGACCTTCAACAACCGGTTGCTGCCACAATTCCACCAGTAGTGCCTCAGCAACCACGCAATGTTGATGAACATTCGGTACAGCAACCAGCTACGTCTAAAGAACAGCTGGAGCAGCTAGGAAACCTACGCAAAACTGCACTTGATCGCATTGATGCTTCTGTTGCTGCGCAACTCACCCACGATGAGCTTGAGAACCAAGTCCACCGTGCTCTTGAAAAAGTTGCCAAGGAGCAAGGATACCCTCTTGCAGCAACCGAGCTGCAACGACTTGTTAGCAGTATTCTTGATGACATGACCGGTCTTGGGCCTATCCAGCAACTTCTCAATGATGAAGCAATAACGGATATTATGGTCAACGGCCCAGATCAGGTATTTGTTGAACGACACGGAAAATTAGAACTTTCCAATGTTACGTTCCGCGACAACACACACGTTCAGCATGTGGCTCAGCGTATTGCCAGCACTGTGGGCAGACGTATTGACGAATCCAGCCCGATGGTTGACGCACGCCTGCTGGATGGCAGCCGTGTAAACATCATCGCGCCTCCGCTTGCTCTTGGCGGCACATGTATTTCTATCCGTAAATTTTCTAAGGATGCTATTTCGCTCGAAGGTATGGTGCAACACACTAGTCTTTCAGCTCAAATGGCGTCATTGCTCCAAGTTGCAGCAGAATGCAGGCTCAACATACTGGTTTCCGGTGGTACGGGTGCAGGTAAAACGACTCTGCTCAATGCTATGTCACAGCTTATTTCGCCTGACGAGCGCATTGTTACTATTGAGGATGCCGCAGAACTTCGCCTGTTACAGCCACATGTTGTTACACTGGAGACAAGACCGCCTTCCACAGAAGGCACAGCAGAGGTCACCTTGCGGGACTTGCTCATCAACTCTCTGCGTATGCGCCCTGACAGAATTATTGTCGGTGAGGTTCGTGGCGCAGAAGCATTCGAAATGATGCAGGCAATGAACACAGGGCACGACGGTTCTATGTCCACACTCCATGCAAACTCCCCTAAAGATGCCCTGCTGCGTCTTGAGAATATGCTATTGCTCAACGCAACTCAGGTTCCTGTAAGTGCGTTACGAAGACAAATTGCAAGTGCCGTGAATATAATCGTTCAAGTTGAACGCATGCGCGACGGGGTACGTCGCATTGTTTCAATCACAGAAATAACAGGTGTGGAAAACGATACGATCGTAACGCAGGAGCTTTTCACATTTCAGCAAGAAAAAACAACAAAGCCCGGTGAAGTGTCCGGCTCTTTTACTCCATGCAGTGCCCGTCCTATGTTTACCGAAAAAGCGGCGTTCTTCGGGCTTGAGCAAAAACTTGCGAATGCACTCGGAGTATAGCCATGACATTTGCTTTACTGACTTCCGGTTGCATCACACTTTTGCTGGGTGGCGCGCTCATTTTTACATCTGACGGTTCAGGAAACAAACTGGCTGCCCGTCGGCTCAATGCTGTCTTTGGTTCTGCCCATCAAAAGGAAGATAATAATAAGCAGGCTTTTGCGGATACAGAAACCACAAACCGGAGACAACTTCTCTGGCTTACAATCCGTGACAGAGCAAGTGGTGTCGGCGGCATACGTGCCTTGCTGCCTGTCTGCCTGCTGGCAATTCTTTGTGGCGGAATATCACACTTTTTTACCACACAGTATGGACAACTGGTGGCATGCGGTGCTGGCGTTACTGTAACTGGCGGAGTTCTCCTGTGTGGATACAACTACAAACTTCACTTAATGCGTAAGCAGTTCGATCAAAACTTACCGCTTGCGATTGATCTTGTCGTGCGCGCTGTTTCAGCAGGTGTTGCATTACCTGCATCGTTTGAACATGTGGCAGAAAGCATTACAGGGGCAGTTGGTAAAGAATTTCAAGTGATGCATGACTCTATCAAAATCGGCATGCCAATCAGAAGTGCTCTTGAACAGGCGGTTCGACGTATTCCATCTGCTGAATTCAACTATTTTGCCATCATTCTGGGTCTTAACATCGAGACAGGCGGCAAGCTTTCTGAGTCATTGGGTAACCTTAGTGACAAGCTCCGTTCACGCAGGCATATGGAGCGCAAAGTACAAGCTCTCACTGCCGAACCTAGAATGTCTGCCATCATTGTTTCTTTCTTTCCTCCTGTGTTTTTAGGGCTGCTCTACATGCTGAATAAGAAACAATTCTTTTTTCTTTTTACTGACAGCACAGGCAAAACACTTCTCGGCTACGCAATGGCTAGCGTCTTAATAGGTCTGCTCCAAATATACCGCATGACGAGGATATCAGCATAATGAATCGAGATATTATACAAAATATGCTGTTGCAGCACTCTGACGTGACATTCTCGTTGCTGGGGATATCGTTGGCGGGGTTAGTCATGCTTGCATGGGATACACACTCTTCCCGCTCGGATTTCTTTTATCAGAAACTCAGAAGCGCAATGGATATTCCACAATCTGCTTCTTCGCAGTGGCTGAGTGAGACTGCTTCTATTCTTCCAACCCTGCTTTTAGGTCAATCCGGTAAACGAAAGATGTCTGAACTCCTTGTTTCCGCAGGATTCAGGAGCCGAAAATCTCTCGTTTTACTGGCGGTTGCCAAATGGTTGCTCGGATTATGCGGTGCGGCTTCTATCCTTTGGTACATTGGCAAAGGATTTACTCTGCAAACAGTGGCATTCAGTACATTTGGTTTTGTGTTCGGCAGTTCTTTACCAGAACGCTGGCTGACCTCACGGGCAAAAAAAATCCAACGTGAAATTGTCAGTTCTATTCCAGATGCTCTCGACCTGCTCGTGGCGTGCGTTGAAGCTGGTTTGACTTTGGATAAAGCCATTGAACGTGTGGGAAACGAAATTCGTACCGTCGCACCTGCTTTATCAGAAGAACTTACGATCACCCACTCAGAACTGTTGGTTACCGGAGACAGAAAAAAAGCGCTCACCAATCTGGCAGCGCGAGTCAAAATTCAGGAACTGGAAAACATGGCGTATACGCTTGCTCAATCCGATAGATACGGAACTCCAATCGGTAAACCACTTCGCGGCATTGCTTCAGAAAGCCGAACCAACCGCCTACTTGAACTGGAAGAGCACATAGGAAAACTCCCCGCTAAAATGAGTCTTCCTCTTGTAGGGTTTGTACTCTTTCCACTGGTAATCTTAATGGTTGCCCCGCCAATTATCATGACTCTTCGCATTCTGGGAGGAAAATAGCCATGCGTAATATCCTAGTAATAGCCCTCTGTTTTTTGCTCGGTGCATGCAGCACAAAGACTCAGCATATGGAAACAGCTGCACCGCAAGAAAGCAGCATAAATCTTGCGCGCATTGCCAAGAAAAATAAGCTCTATGGTGCGGCAATCCGCCTGTACAGTGAAGCACTTGAGCTGCATCCGGAAGACCCTGTGCTCCTTTTTGAACAAGGTGAAGTGTACGCATTGGCAGGACAATGCAATCGAGCAGAAAAGCAGTTTGCTGAATCCTCTATTTCACACGCAGACCCCGCAGGCATTACCAAGAGCCTTGGTCGTTGCTTTGCTAAAGAAGAAAACTTCACCAAGGCACTGAATGTTCTTTTAAAAGGCGAGCAGTACGGGGCAGATGATCCGCAATATTTGAACCTGCTGGGCACTACGTACAGCTTTTCCGGCAACACATCTCGTGGAAAAAAAGCATTGGAAAAAGCACTGGAACTTGCGCCAGACGATATGGAAATCAAAAACAACATTGCAGTCGTGCATATAATCGAAGGCAAATACGATATTGCTATCCAAAAGTTATCCCGTCTTCTGCGCCGTGGATATAACACAGCCAGAATACGCCATAACCTTGCCTTAGCGTACGGACTTGCAGACAAAACAGAGCAAGCAGAAAAAGTATACGGCATCGATTTATCCAGTGAGCAAATCAAGCAAAATTTAGCTTGGTATCGTCTGATAAAGCAGAACAAAACAACACGTAATTAATAATGTTACCAAACCTTAAAAAAGCAAATGGAAGCATCACTGTTGAGATTGCCGGAACACTGGTCTTGATCTGCATTGTGCTTTTCATGGTCACCATGCTTATCCGTCTTGTTATTGCTAAAGACATGCTGGACTACATTACTGTGCAGACATCGCAATGCATCAAATATGGCAACAACGATATGGGGTACTGCTTGCAATCTGCTGCTTCCGAGATGACATTTATTGATTCAAGCAAGATTTCGGCAACAGTGAATTATTACGATTCATTACTCGCATACCCAAAAGCATCTGGAGTTCGCAAAGCCAAGGGTATAGCAACCGTAGACCTTTCGTATACTTTCATTCCTGAGATGACGCTGCTGAACTCTCTGTTTCCTGAACGAACTGTCATAACCTCAACTGCTGTAGTCAGGATTGAAAAATGACCCGACACCGTATGACACAACAAGGAGTTGCATCCATTGAAGCAGCTGGAGTTATTGCCATGGTGCTGGCAATGGGCTTCCTGCTTTTCGATTTCTCTCAGGCTATACGCATACACAACAGAGTCGGGCAAACGGCTGCTATGCTGGCAGATGCCGCCACAACTATTGATCCAACAGCGGATGTACCAACACTTACGGAAAACATTAACCACTTAAAGATGCTGGCAGGAAAACTAGACTCTATTCCCAAGGAACTACGGATAACTATTTTAGACAAACCAGCAGGTAACCCTGTTACTAAACAGCAATACGGTGGTGATATATCTTCGTGTTCACCAACCACAACGCCGGAAAACGAGTTTACCCTTATTTCTCCCGCGCAGTCTGAGGACTATACATTGTATGTGGTTGAAGTTTGCTATGAAGCCCCCAACCAACCCAAGACGCCTTCTTTTGTGAAAAACATACCATCTCCATTTTCACAACTGCTTCCGGCATACGGTATTTCCCACGCAGTAGGACGATAATATGCACCGACATACATCAAAAAAAGAACAAGGAGCCGTCTCCATAATTGGCGTTGGGCTATTACTGACAGTTATGCTTGCAACAGGCTTCTCTCTTGATGCTCTTGAAATCATGTCAACAAAAAGCAGATTGGCACTTGCAGTAAATAACGTCATCAGTACGGTGTATTCTTTACCTGAATCCAAATGGCTTCCTGTTGCAACAGCCCTGCTCAACAGGCACTTTCCCGAGGATACTATTTCCGTAACGGCTTCAGTGAGCAAAACCTCAAATGGCTGTGCATTGAATGCGTCAGCATCTGTGCCTTCTTTATTTATGCATAAATTTACAGACGCCGCATCCTACACGGTTACTGAACGGGTAAAACTCATAAGCAGCACCAGCAGCTCACTGCCGAAAAGAGAAATTGCGTTGGCTCTTGATATTAGTGGTTCAATGGATGGTGGATATTTTAATATCTTCGATGGGCACTCTACCCCTAACAGAAAGTTTACCCATCTAAAAAAAGCGGTTCACGCCTTGCTGAAGGAAGCTGATGGCGATCCTGCCTTCCGCGGTCGAGTACGCGTAAGTATGATTCCTTTTGCTGACAAGGTTAATATTGGTCGCAATAGAGCATGGGCAACAGTCCACCCTGAAAGCTCTTTTGGCGAATGTGCCCAAAGCCGATACCCTAGCTTTACTAGTTTTAATGCAAGCAACACTGCAAACCAAGCTCTGTTGCCACCTTTCACAGCGCATATTGATTACTACAAATATATAGCACCCAACCCGTGGCTAAAACCTGTTTGCCCTAGTGCTGCATTAACTCCCCTTACAGAAAATTTTACCAAACTATTAGCTACGATTGATCCTATGGAAACATCAGGAACGCGCTCTGGTATGACTGCTCAGGATTCAGGAGTAATATGGGCAGGTCGTACACTGCTCCCAAGCTGGGGAACAGCATGGGGATCAGGCGGTAACCCTTCAAGCTCACCTGATGTGGATAAGTACCTTGTTCTTATTACCGACGGGGCAATGGGATCACCTCCAGGAACCGACGCTACACAAATATTAGGCGGGCTATGCAGCAGACTAAAAAATGCTGGCATAACTATTAGTGTCATAGAATATCACAAGGATTCGAAAAGCAACGCATTTAAAAATTGTGCCTCACCAGGACACTACTTAACCCCTGTACCGAGCGATCCTTCCAGTGCAAAAGAATTAACTACCGCAGTTCTTAAATCTCTTGAAAAGCCTGTTGTAGAAAAAAATATCATTCTCACCGATTACTAAAGTGGATGAACTATGAAACTATCTCGAAGAAATTTTCTTAAATTTTGCGGTATCAACGCCGTAGCTCTCGGGCTTTCATCCGGCGTTTTGTCTAACCTTGAACAAGCGTTAGCAACAGGTGAGCCTAAAGTCATCTGGTTACAAGGTGCCAGTTGTTCCGGCTGTACAATTTCTACATTGAACCTTCTACAGGACACCGGCATTAAGAACGCTCATGACTTGCTTATTGATACTATCGACCTTCAGTATCACGGCACTGTTATGGGACTTGCCGGTGACGAGGCTCAAGAAAAAATCACAAACGCCGGAAACGGATTTATTCTCGTTGTTGAAGGAGCTATTCCTACAGCATTTAACGGGGAAGCATGTGTATTATGGGAAGACAACGGATCACCTGTAACGGTGAAAGATGCGCTTATTGACCTTGCAGGCAAAGCATCCGCCATTGTCTGTGCTGGAACCTGCGCCTCTTTTGGCGGTATCCCTGCTGCTGGTCCTAATCCTGCCGCCGTAAAAAAAGTGTCAGACATTATTTCACAGGATGTCATCAATATTCCGGGCTGTCCTGTGCATCCTGAACGCTTAGTACTTACTCTTGCCAAGCTCATTGCCGGTGAAACAGTCAGACTACTTCCAGACGGTAAAAGTATATGGGAAGGTCAAGATGGACGCTGTCACAGCTGTCATGATCATGGCAAAACCGGTCTGCCTGCAAATCACCCCCCAACAGCAGGACAATCCTGTAATGCATCAGGTTGCCACTCCGTTATGGATAAACTTCTACTTCCAAGCGACCACCCCTCTATAGGTAAAAAACCATGTGCGACATCAGGATGTCATGACCGTGGACAACATCTGGATGACACGGACAAGCATAGAAATCTAGCTGGTAAAGACTGCTCAAGCTGTCACTCTGGTGGATTTGATGACGATGACGATGATGATCGCAGCTACAGTAGTTTCAGCAGTAGTAGCAGTCGCTATGATTGGAATCCACCAAGTTCATCTAAGCAGTCTTGCACATCATGCCACAGCGATAAATCAAGCCATATTCCGACACGAGAAATACAGCTTTACGGTACGCCTTTTGATAATCAACGCGTTCCTGCAACATATTTCAAAAGTCCTATCTGCCCGTGCAGCAGACAGGTTGGTGGTCTCGCTACCGCCTACGGTTCTAGCTCAAAATGCCAATATGACCTCGGATGCAGAGGTTCACTGGCTTTTTCCGATTGTCCAACCAGAAAATGGCACGGTGGAATCACATGGTGCATGGAAGCAAATGCACCATGCACAGCCTGCGTACATCCGGCATTTCCTGACGCCAGCAACAGAGCACTGTTAAAGGTAGGGAAAAAAGCCAGCGGCGTGTTTATGGAAGAAGAAAAAGAGCCAGTCAAACCACCTGTACAGAAGGCAACCACACTCGCACCTATCATGAAACTTTTAATGGATTAGCACATGAAAAAGATAATTCACCCCCTCACCCGCGTTGAGGGACATATGAAAATGGAAATCGAAACCGCTTCTGACGCTTCAGGTAACCAGACTATCACCAATGCGGCATGTGCAGGTTCATTATACCGCGGATTTGAAAATATTCTTATTGGACGTAATCCGGTGGACGCAATTACCATCACAGAGCGTATTTGCGGAGTCTGTCCGGTTGTGCACGGCATCACAGCTGCCACTGCTTTGGAAAATGCGTCAGGGGAGCAGCCACCTAAAAATGCGAAAATTGTTCGCGACTTGATGCTTGCATCAAACTTTGTGGCAAACCACATTACGCATTTTTATCTGCTTGCACTTCCAGACTATGTTGCAGGCTCTCAAGGCTCTTTTGCACAAGAGACGTGGAGCGTAGACATGCGAAGTGATGCTGCGTTGCAAAGCATTCCAACTCACATGAACAAAGCCTTGGAAGCTCGACGAAAAGCCCATGAAATGACAGCAATATTCGGTGGCAGAATGCCGCATCCTCCTTCGATTATTCCGGGAGGACAGACAGCAGGACTCGAAACAGCACGAGTGAACAAGTTCAAAGCCTTGCTTGCCGAGGTTAAGGCGTTCACGCGCACATATTTTCGTCCAGATGTGGAAACATTAGCGCGAGTGTATCCAGAGTACTACAACATCGGTAGAGGGCCGGGTAACCTAATGTGCTTTGATGTATTTTCACACGGCACAAATTCCCCGCTTCTTCCGGGGGGCTATGTTCTTGATGGTTCTTCAACAGTTAACAAAGTCTACACTGGTGAAATAGAAGAAACCACCAAATTTGCTTTTTATACAGAAGAGTCCGGCGGCCATCCTTCTTCCGGCTCAACAACTCCTGAATACCCAAAAGACGATGCTTACACTTGGACAAAAGCACCGCGCTATCGCGGGCTTCCGATGGAATGCGGTCCCCTTGCTCGTCTTTGGATGTCAGGAAAATACCGTCATGGAATTTCAGCAATGGATAGAATGATGGCACGCTTAGTCGAAACAGAATTACTTTTAACTGAAATGTCCTCTTGGATTACGCAAGGCGATGCATCATCTGTACATAATGGATTTAACGTACCGAACAGTGCCAAAGCATTCGGGTTAACAGAGGCTCCACGCGGCGCAATTGGGCACTGGCTGAGCATTAGCGAAGGTAAAATTTCTTCTTACCAAGTCATTACACCGACGTGCTGGAATTGCTCCCCCAAAGATGCCAGTGGAAAACACGGGGCATTAGAAGAAGCATTGCTCTCCGTACCCGTTACTAATATTGACCAGCCAATTGAGGCGTTGCGCGTTGTGCATTCCTTTGACCCATGCCTCGACTGTTCTGTCCACGTAATGCAGGCAGACGCAAAAGAGCACCACATTGTTGGCTAATACGCAGGAATTGGTATTCGCAGCAGCACTTGGCGTATGCTGCGGGCTTGCCGGAACTCGCTTTGCCCATCATTACACACGGAAAATTCAAAGCGAGTCCCCGTCAGGTGTTGGCATTACGGCGTGCTGCATCAGCTGGTGTGTACTGGCACTCCTTACAACAGGAGTAAATTTCGGGTGGTTTGCTATATCTTGCATAGGAGCCATGCTTATTACAGCCAGCGCCATTGATCTAAAAGTATTATTGCTACCAGATGTGCTCACGCTACCAGCCGCCGCATTATCTATTCCTGTTTCCATTTTTCTCATTGGGAACAGCCCTGAATTTGCACTATATGGTGCACTCGCTGGCTCAGGATTTTTTTACATCATCGCGGCGATATATGAAAAAATCCGCAAACGATCAGGGCTGGGCATGGGAGATGTGAAGCTGCTTCTCAGCCTTGGTGCGTTCACTGGTCCATCAGGGATTTTCTATGCAATTACATTCGGGAGCATGCTGTTGCTTCTCTGGAGTATACCGCAGTTACTTTTTTCTAAACAACGAGCTAGCAGGATGCAGACAGCATTACCCTATGGACCATTTTTATGCTTAGGCGCAATGAGCGTCTTTATGTTGCAATAAACCAACTCGAGTTTCGACTCTTACTGCATGGTATGAAAAAACACGTCATCATCCTTGGTGGAAAAACCGGACTCCTTGGTCAAGCGCTTGCGGCAGAATACCAAGCTGCGGGCTATACTGTTCACGCACCGCTGCGAACGGACTTTGATACTCTTAATAGTGCTCAGCTAGCAAAACACATCGACTCTATAGAGCCAGAGATTGTTATCAACGCAATCGGGTATACTCATGTAGATCAGGCAGAAAAAAACACGGATGAAGCCTACGCTGTTAATACAACGTCTTGTGAAACACTCGCTGAGGTTTTGAGCACACGCCCTGTGCGCTGTATTTCATTCAGCACAGATTATATATTTAGCGGGCAGAATGACACTCCTTATACTGAAAAAGATATCCCCAACCCCCGTAATGTGTACGCAAAAACAAAATTACTCGGCGAATACGCATTGCTTGACCGCATTGCAGATAAAACCATGATTCTACGGACTGCATGGTTGTTCGGACTTCATAAAGCAAATTTTGTCAGCACAATTACAGCTCTTTCTCGGCAAAAAAAAGAACTGCCCGTCATTGCAGACCAAGTAGGCAGCCCAACAAGTACACATGATTTAGCCCGAGCATGCCTTACGCTATCTGCCACAGAAACAAATGGGGTGTATCACATTACCAACTCCGGCACTGCAAGCTGGTATGAACTCGCTCAAGCTGCTGTAACCTTGGCAGGACACCCAGATAATATTGTTCCTATACGTACCGCTGACTACAACCAGCAAGCACCCCGTCCAGCCTACTCTGCGCTATCTACAGACTTGCTTACCCTCAACACAGGCATCACTATGCGCCCTTGGAAAGAGTCACTCGCAGAATATGTTTACGCGTCATCACAAAAGGAAATCACTCATGCAAATTTTTGATACGCCGTTGAAAGACATGCTTGTTCTTAAACCTGACGTATTCACAGATGAACGCGGCTTTTTCTTTGAAAGCTTCAATCAAAAAAAATTCGAAGATGCTGTTGGGAAAAGCGTATCTTTTGTGCAGGACAATCAATCATGTTCCCGCAAAAACGTACTTAGAGGTCTGCATTACCAACGGACACCGCATGAACAAGGCAAGCTTATTCACTGCATCAGCGGTTGCATTTACGACGTTGCGGTCGATATTCGCCCTACGTCCGCAACCTATGGAAAATGGTTCGGCAAATATCTTTCCAGCGAAACCAAAGAACAGCTTTGGATTCCTGAAGGGTTCGCGCATGGATTTTTCACCTGCTCCCATGAAGCGACTATAGCGTATAAAGTCACGTCATTTTACAACCCACACGCTGAGGTCACGATTGCTTGGAACGATCCCACAATAAATATTTCATGGCCAATAGAGACTCAGCCAATTCTTTCACCTAAAGACGCAATCGCACCTCTTTTAGCTGACTGCAGCGCAGAAGCTGTTTAGGAACTCGCCAACTACTCGCTAAAGCGCACCGAGTACCACTGGCAATCTACCTGCCTACCGAGTATTGCCAGAAAAAGAACGTCCTTTAGCACAAAGCCCCATGTGTACCGCATTTCGGGTGAACAATGGGGTCGAATCCCATTTGCAGCCACATCTCGTATTGCTAGTATTAATTCAAATAGATAGACATTAATGGCAGAGATTATTTCAAAACTCTAAATCACCCCATCTTAACTTTTAAGCTCTATTCGTTATCAAGCTGCATGGAGGAACATGATGAACTATCTCAAAGTTCGCTCGCTATATTTTATTAAAGGGCTCAACTACGAAGGTGCTGCATTCTCCCTGTTAACCGATGACTGCCAACTTACCATATTCTCAAAATTAGAAAAAAATGTGATAAAACCGTATGCTATAATAAATAAATTTGGAGCTGAGCTTCTATCAGCCATGTCAGGAAAAACTTGGCAACGCCACCCAATAGAAGAATATGAAACAGCACTTCTTAACAAATATAACTTAGAATCCCAAACAGGAACCTTTATTCAAGTCAGCAATCGAATAGAAACAGGTGTAGAACTATTTCCTATGGAAGATTCAAGCCCACTTGCTAAGCCAGCTAGGACTCAACCTACCCCTACAAAGGATCATCGCGTTCACGGACACATTTCTTATTATGAAGTCGATGGTATTATTACTGGATTCTTACCAAGTGAGCTAGAGCATGAACTACTAACTCTAGAAAAAAAAGAAGCAACTAGCCTAGGTATCTACCTAATAAAAAGTAAGAACTCTATTTCAACACAAAAGCTAGCATCCTCTACATCAATTGAGACACCGGGTATGGAAGTATGGCTAAATAAAATCGCTTGTTCTGCATCAATGGAGATTATTGAAACATGCAATGATACAAATACAATGGTAAATAATTTTTACTCAAACTCTATTCTAACCAATAACATCGATGGGCTACTCCTGATGCAATCGCTAGGACACAAGACTGCAACACCATACGTACAATTTATATCTTTATGGATAGTCCTAGAAAAAATAAGTAGCAATGCATTCAAAGAACTGAGTAAACAGGAGATATATGATCTATCGCAAAAAAATTACAACTTACTAAACAAAAACACGAAAAAATACATTAATTACGTTGCAACGAAATCTGTGACAAGAATTAACAAAGCAAAATTCTATCTTACAGATAAGTTTATCATTTCGGCGGCGGCTGCAGGAATTGAGCTTAATGACGAAACAATAACCCTTTTTAGAAATGTAAAAAAAACTAGAGACGAAGTTCATAGCTCTGTATGCGAATACGGAAATTTTCCCACTGAATCTATTTTTAAGCTCCTCCGAATGCTTTGCTCTTAGCGACAACAAGCTCGTAACGGGACTCCCCCCCCCGCACTCCTTATTCAAACCCATGCCATATTCTACTCATAATTTGATTCAACTAGCTGAGTATTTAAATCTTGGCGACATATTTATGGCAAACTGAGAACTGGCTAAACGTTACATATAAGCAAAAGCTATTCTTACTCCACTTGGGAACTGCAGGAAGTTGCAAGGAAAACTCTTGCAGCAACACATGAAATTCGGGGGCAAGCTCAGTCCTGCGCATCAACAAAAGGTGTTGCGTAGTTTCTATTTCTCCTTACATGCTGGTAGTAATACCAAAATGCTGTAACGCACTAATCGAGTTATACGCAAAACTCCCTGCACGTTCTTAGCGTGTATGACATCATAAAAAATATCGCAGCTCCATAGGAGCACACCTATGGAGCTGCGATTGTACAAGTGCAACCATGTGCTTGCTGACATAACATAGCACTCCTACTACTTTTGCATAAAAAAAGCCTTCGAAGGTTTAGCTAGCTAAATAGAACAAGCACGTTTCTCCCAATCGTTGGACACAAAAAAAGCCCTCACAGCTTTCACTGTAAGGGCTTTTTTTAATGGCGGAGAGGAAGGGATTCGAATTAATAGTTAACCATTTGAATTTTAACTAGTTAAATAATATTTAGATTATAATGTGCACCCTGTGTACCAGTTCTGGAGCGAGCACTGGGTTCGCATCTTAGCTGCTATCTTTAAAGTTATAAGCGAACTAAGTATTATTCTCTTCCACCACATAAAATACACCTACACGTGCTCACCTAAGTCCTGGCGCCAAATGAAGGAGCATAGGCACTCTATATATGATTAATCGCGCAATAACGCCGTTGCAGGAGTCAATCGAGAAGCTCGGTATGCTGGAATTATTCCAAAAAAAACACCAAAAATGATAGAGCAGAAGAATGCCCAGAACATATTACAAGCGGAGTGTGCAAGCGGAATATCTGGAGCGAAATTCATGAATAGCAATTGAACAATGTATGAAGTAAACACGCCGAGAAGGCTACCTAGAAGACACAGTATGATAGATTCAATTACAAATTGAATCAGTATTTCCGCACGCCTAGCGCCGATAGCCATTCTCAAACCAATTTCTGAAACACGCTCTGCAACAGAAACAAGCATAATATTCATGACACCTATCCCGCCCACCAAAAGAGAGATAAAGGCAATACATGCGGCTGAAAGACTCATTGTTTCAGATGTTTGTTTTACAGCATTATGCAGCAAATCAATGTTAAAAGTGAAAAAATCTTTTTTCCCATTATGTAACTTTAACAACACACTATTT
Source organism: Halodesulfovibrio sp. (assembly GCF_025210605.1). Taxonomy (NCBI): domain Bacteria; kingdom Pseudomonadati; phylum Thermodesulfobacteriota; class Desulfovibrionia; order Desulfovibrionales; family Desulfovibrionaceae; genus Halodesulfovibrio; species Halodesulfovibrio sp. The sequence goes on from NZ_JAOARI010000002.1 coordinate 88,374, forward strand.
ATTATTGATTCAGCAGAGGTGGCATTAACGCTATCTTTCAGTTTTATGGAAATTGATTGAATCTTACTCCCAGGTGATAATTTCGTCCAAACCGTTGAAAATGGGCTATAAGCTGTAAGTGCGCCTACATTATCCTGCTGTAACGAATTTTGCTCTATAACTCCCACAACTCTTAGCGAGACATCATCTAAAAGAACTGCACGTCCGATTACCGATGTCGAATGGGGAAATAGTGTATTTTTTATTTGCTGATCAATCACAACTACAGATGCCATATCGGTAATATCACTTGGGTGAAGAAAACGTCCTTCACTTAATTTAAAGTTTTTAATTGAAACATATTGAGAGCCAACGCCTTTTAAAACAATCTGTCCGACCTTGTTATTGTATATAATCTGTCCGGTAGAAATTAAAACTGGGGATACAGCTTTAATAAATGGGCGTTGCTCAAGATATTGTACGTCATTTAATGAAAGACTGTTTAAACGCCATGACTGAATATCACCAAACCCTTCTCCTGGGTGCACCTCAATCGACGCCGTTCCCATTGCATTTAAATCTGATAATACTTTTTTCTGTGCCCCCTCCCCGAGGGCAATTACGAAAAGTGTCGCCGCTATTCCAATGATGACACCCAGCATCGTTAACGATGCTCGTAACTTTTCAGTGCATATTGTCTGTATCGACATATTAAGTGCATCACCGAAAACTTTTGCGGCTCTTTTTGCAAGATCTTGAGCTTCATAATTTGTTTCAAAAGCTATTGTTTGAGTTACGGGACGGTGAACTTCATTTGAGACAATACAACCATCGCTCAGTGTTATTGTTCTGTCAGCATAAGCTGCAATCGATTCATCATGGGTAACCAAAACAATAGTATAACCCTCTTTGTTCCTTTGTTTTAAGATTTCCATAATAACTTTGCTGTTTTCTACATCCAGCGCTCCGGTCGGCTCATCAGCAAGAATAACCTTACCTCTATTCATCAGAGCACGGGCAATACTTATACGCTGCTGCTGCCCCCCAGAAAGTACCGACGGTTTGTAGTTAATTTTGCTCTTAAGCCCAAGGTGCTCGAGTAACGCAAGAGCACTTTCTTTCCGTTGCTTGGTTGGTGCTCCTGCATAACGCGCTGGCAATTCGACATTTTCGACAACGGTTAATGATTCTAGCAAGTTATAACGCTGAAAAATAAATCCAAAGAAATAGTTTCGCAATGCTGCTAAATCATCATCTTCCAATTTGGATATATTCGCTCCGGCAACATGATATGAGCCGGCAGTTGCCCGTTCCAAGCATCCAATAATATTAAGAAGTGTTGACTTCCCTGAACCAGACGGCCCAACTATTGCAACAAATTCACCTGAAGAAATTGTTACATTAATATTTTTCAGAAGATGGAATTCTTCTTCACCATCATCTACAGACTTATTAATGCCCTTTAATGAGATTAGCTGCATTATGCGAAACCTTAGAGTGGAATGTTAACACCACAAGCTGAATAGTCATCATTCATTCCAGTAAGTATCACTTGATCGCCAACAGATATTCCAGAGGTAATTTCTATTGTTGTTCCATTTGTGCATCCTGTAGTGACACTTTTCTTGATTGGTATGTTTTCAGCGGACAGGCTCCAAACATAACAAGAAGGGCCGTGACATTTTATTGCATCTATTGGCAGCACCACTACACTTTCAGCAGTTTTAATAGTAATGACGCATTGCGCAGTCATTCCTATCTGCAGTAATCTGGAGTGGTTCTCTACGTACAACCTTCCATAATAGTATATTGGATCCTTTTGGGTGGCGCTTTTTCCATCTTTAGAATTAGTGATATGAATGGGAGCAGGGTCTACTGAATGCAACGTGGCATCATACTTTTGATTGGGCGCAGAAAGAATATTAAATGAGACCTTCATGCCAGGTCTAACGTTAGCAATATCTCCTTCGGAGATACGCATTTTAACTTCAAATTTTGTAAGATCAGCAATCTGCACAATCGTTGGAGCTGACTGAACGGCATTTACAGTTTGTCCTGTTTTTACAGGAATAGCCACAACAGTCCCTGAAAGAGGAGAAACGATTTTTGTATATTCAAGATCAGCTTTAGCATTCTCAAATTCAATTTGAGTTTTCTCAATTAATGCTCTCTTCTCTGCCGTTGCGGCCTGTGCAAGTGCTAAAGCATTCTCTGCTTTGTCTACAGCTTCTTGAGACGTAGCACGTTGTTTTGCAAGCTCCTTCTGCCTGGCAAGACTTTGCTGTGCTTCTTTGACGGACACTTTTTTTGATGCCAGTTGGGCATAGTATATAGTGATCTGTGTTTTAACTGTGCGCAGCCTATTCAATTGAGGAGTTGCATCAATTTCAGCAATCAGCTCGCCCTGTTCTACAAACTGCCCAAGTTTGGCATTCATCTTTGTTATTTGGCCAGAGACTTGAGCTCCTACATGCACAAGTTCTATTGGAGTAATCTCTCCAACAGCCATTATCTGCTGTTCAACATTTCCTGTTCGTGCCTCAACTATCTTGTATGGTGGAGAATTAACTTTCTGCTCTTTTTTTAAAAAAAAAGAACCCGAACACAAAACAGCAAGAGCGATAGCAATGTATTTTAACAGCAAGGAATTTTTCTTAGACATAATAGATTCTTCTTTGCGTAGAATTGATTTTTGCAGCCCCCATTACCCACTAGCTTGCTTTGATATTAGTTCAGCATAAGAATTATAAAAAGTTGCAGAACCGTCATCTTCGAGCATCAACACCTTGTCCAACTTATTTAAATTGTTATGATTGTGTGTTACGACAATACTCATAGCTTCTTTCAATGGCCCTTCAAATAAAGCAAAAAGAGAGGCCTCTGATGCAGAATCCATATTTGAACTCGCTTCATCAAAAATGTAACAATTTTTTTTCCTGAGGAGTATTCTTGCAAGAAAAACTTTTTGCCTCTGGCCACTGGACAGAGTTCTACCATTCACTCCTACAGGAGTGTACTTTTTCCTTTCAACCAACTCAGTTAGCCCACTTTTTTTAATTGCTGCCAACACTGAGAGCTCTGAAAAAGGTTCTCCCAATGTTATATTGTCATAAATAGAAGCATTAAAAAGATAACTATGAGGATTGATGGACAAGTAAGATTTACGATATGCTTCAAGGTCATATTCATCAACATTACGGCCATTTACAAGGACACAACCTGAATCAGGAGTATAGAATCGCTCCAGTAATTGTAGAATTGTAGATTTCCCAGAGCCATTAGGCCCAACGATAGCTAAAGTCTCTGTTCCTTTGAGAGTGAAATTGATATTTTGAAGTGTTTTCTGAGTATGATATCCAAAAGACACGTTTTTGAATTCTATCTCATTGATTAAGGAAAGCGGTTCATGCCCATCCAATTCTTGTTGAGCTTGGCTAGAGTCTAGAAACATAAAATGTCGTTGCGCTGATGGAAGTACGCCAGACAGGAGATACATAATATTTAATATCGAACCGACTGGCCCAATAACCTGCATACTGCATGCTATAAATGCAAATAAACATCCTATCGTCATTGTATTTCCAACAACAAAATGTGCACCGATCAGAAGAATCAATGCTTCTATCAGTCGGACTACAAAAAATTCTGAAGACATATTGTATCGAGCAACAACACTCATATCCCGAGCGTGTCCTGCTACTTGCTTTGCTTGTGCGTTTATAACTTGTTTTCGTTCGTTTATGATTCCAAAGCGCCGAATATCTTGCATCGCATTGACATGTTCTCCAAAACACTGAGCAAAAGCATAAGAGCTATTTATGAGTTGCTCTGCACAACCATGACAATGCCGTGAAAAATGTTTTACAATTATGAATTTAACTGGAACGAACAAGAACACCAATAAAGATAATCTTTTCTCAAGAAAAAAAAGACCAACAACACTACCTATGAAGGTTAACAACTCACTGATTGCAAGAAAAATCTCATCGTCGCATATTTTTTTTATGTTTGTAATATCAACATCTAGGTTGTTTAATGTCTCGGCTGCGTCATTATGGTGAAAAAAAGAAATTGATATTTTCGAAAGGGCACGGAAACTATCTGCAATAAGCTTTTGATATATTTCTGATGCAATTGTTGCTCGAAGCAATTCTTTAAAAACATCTATAGCAGAACTCAACAACGCCAAAGAAAGCATCACAATAATCATTTTAGTCACGAATGCGAGCTCTTGCTTTACTACTCCATCGTCAATAAGGTATTTCGTTAAAAATGGGCGCATAAATGCAAAAAATGCTTGAAAAGCAAGGCAACATAAGATGAATGCCAGTTTCTTCCTATGTGGTCGAAATAATTTCAAAAGCCTTTTTACTAGTAGAGAAGTATCCTTTTTCAAAATAACAGCTCCCACTTAAAGCCCCCCACTACCTTGCTAACTTATGAGCAATAATTTTTGAAATTCCTTCTGGGCAATATAAATTGTCATTTAAAATATCTTCTTCAGTAAACAAAAATGAAAATGTCTTTTCAAGTTGGAAGAATAGAAAGAGCATTTCTCTGGCACTTAATTGCAAACTATCTCCAAAAAAATGTGCGTTAGAGAAGTCTGACTTCCAATGAATGCTAAATTTCTCGCGTAAAAGGCTTACTAAATATTTGTGTACTTCTTCTGACGTGTTCATAACTAACTCTCCAGCTCCGTTTTGTTATAATACTTCAACTTCGTTGTAACTTGCTAGCTGAGCAATAACAGCATCGAATAATTTATTTTGTGATGACATTCCATATACTGGAACGGGAAGTGTGACGTAATATGATTCGTCAACGGTTTCTGGAGAAACAGTTAATGTTGACAATTTACTTGTAGAGTCAAAGGATGTATAATCCACTGCAGTATTATTAATAAGAAATCCAACAACTTCAATGGAAAACCTGTTTTCAATAAGCGTTCTTAATTTTAAAATATGCTCTTTCGTATATTTTTCACAATAAGTCGAGATAAAGGTAGCATCTGGTGGAACTGCATTAATCATTTCAAATGCAGTAATTCCGAATCTATTTGTTTGCTGCTGCGACATTTGAATTAAACCACCAGGTACGCCGATAATAATTACATCTGGCTTTTCTTCCAATTCAATCTTCTTGACAAAGTTGTTAAACAAAACAACTTTTTCATGCTCATGATAGTTTTTATCGAACATAAAGCTAGGAACTGAATGTTCGCAAATTAAATGACTCCATCCCCGCGAACCGATGACAGAAACTTTGTAGCCAATATCTTGCAAATATTCTGCAAAAGAAACCTGAGCAGTAAATTTTCCAACATCTTCTATCGTCCCTAAAACCATTACTACAGGTGTATTAATTGTTCTTAGCAACAATTGTTCTTCAGAGATGAGATCTATCTGATTACGCTGTTGATTATCACGACAATATGTAAACACAACCCCATTTTCTTTTGCCGTTGAAGCTAGTAGCTTACACTCAGATTCTGTAAGCTCAAGAGCACAGATGATATTTTTATTTTTCTCAATGGATAATTTTATTTTCGGAAGAATAAGCGTTTCTTTATCAATCATATGGTCTGATTCTGTAAAAAATACAGTATCGACTCTCCGTAGTGCCTCGTTAAAGTCGGCGTGAACAATAATTCCACAAGTAGAGCCAAAATCGACCATACCTGCATCTAGTCCTGAGAGTCCCCATCCTGCAGGTGACACGAGTTCCGTAAAATCACACTGTGTTGCAAGGATATTTTTTTTTCGAAGCATTACTGCAAAATGTTTATCAAATGGATATACGAGTGTTTTTTCCTTCATCGGTCCTAATCCCATGTGTATAACGGTATTTCATCATTCTCAAAAACAAAACCGTACTCAAGAAGTGTACAATAATCTTTCAGCATCTCTTCAGCATAGCCTTTTACCTCTTTGCAACCCGCCAATCTTTTTTGTGCTGACAACTTTTCATTTTGATCTGCAGTTGCAATACATTGCGTACACATTAAGAAAGCCCAACACTTTTTGCAGTGAGAGGCTGTCAAGCGGCCTACATTCAGAATGGACTCAATTCTTTCGAAATCAAATCCATCTATCAAATTTCCTATAATGCTTAGCTTTGAAGATTCACTAACTCTTTCACAAGGGAATAACTCGCCATCAACATTTAAGAATAATTTCCTAACGCCGGGAACACATGGACCACCTGGATGGCATTTTTCAGGGAGTGCTGTCGGGCGTTGACGTAACAAAAACATCTTTCCTTTGATCTCTTCAAATTTCCCTAACGTAATTTTGGAAATATGTTTTGACTCTAATCGATTTAATTTGTGAAGAAAAAGTTTAAAATTCTCTTTTTCTTCCTGAATGAAAAATTCGTCAGGAATGTCAATGTCATCTTTTCGATACTGGCTAGAAATAATGCTTGCGGTAACGTTTACCCCTTCAGCTTCTTTACATTGAAGGAAAAAATTATTCGAACACTGATTGGTTATTGTTGGATCAATTACAGCATTATACGTCATTCGTGAATATAGATCAGAGTAATGCTCTTTAATTATTCCCAAATATTTCATAATAGTATCAAAGGTACCGGTTCCTGAAACGGCAAAAACTCTATTCTTGTCGTGCTGTTCTTTATCTCCATCTAAGCTTATCAAAACATGGAATTTTTTCTCTTGAAGATATGTTAAAATTTCTTCCGTAAACAAAGTTCCATTGGTCGTGATGTGGAAGCCAATATTTTTCCCTTCCCCTTTCTCTTCAACATATGCCACAACTTTTTTTAACACGTTAAATGCCAACAAGGGTTCTCCGCCATAAAACCCTATATTGATATCATCGCAGTCAATGGAGTGGTTCAGAAGAAAATCTACTCCCTTGCATGCTGTTTCGAAAGACATGGCCTTATTTGTATGCCCCCTACTGTCATAACATCCTGAATAAACACAATATTTACAGCGAAGATTGCACTGTTGAGTAATCTGCAATGTAATCCCCTCAACCCTTCGTTCTAATAAGGAGGGGAGGATGGCTGTGCTTGGGTGAACAATTTCTTCTATTTTGCTATCCTGTAACCAACCAAGTTTTTTTATACTATCTAAAAATTTTTTGTCTGATTCAGAAATGATTACACTATCTCTATCTTCAAGATACCTTGCAACTTTCTGTGTTACTTTTAATATAGAATTCTTATTTGCATCATAAACATAGTGATTCTGTGGTGTGCAAAAAGAAAAAAATAATTCATTATTCTTATGCATCATAAATTCTCGTTGCTAAATTTTTTTACATAAAAAAGTACAGTAAAGAACAAAATCTTTACTGTACTTTTATTTTTACTAGTTCTTAATAGTTTCTGCTGTTTTTAACAGAAACATTTCGAGAAAAACTTCCGCTACCACCAATACAACCACACGCTGCACAATAACAAATGCTCCAAGAAAGAACTGACTCAAAGTTGTGTGCTTTTTTTCCTAACTTTTTCATAAAATACTCCTTTAAGAATTTTTTGATTAGATGAAAAGCTTTTCAATTATTTTTTTTACATGCACCAATATATTTAATATGGCAACATATTTATTATTTTTTTTTGAATATTTTTATCATTTTTGTTTTTTTCACTATAGCTTCTCAAATTATTTTAACAACGATGAAAGACAAAGATTTTACGGATAAACTCAAAGTTGCATCCACAAACAAGCCACATAACGCACCTCGCAGACAGAAAGTCTTTTACCATAGTTAAAGATGCATTCTCGTGCCATTCACCTGACATAAAGGTATAGAAAAATGTTATAAACTAAGAGATGCAAGTTTTTACTTAATCATTTGTAGATGAAATGGCGCGAAAAATTTTTCAAAAGATGCTCTAGCTAGATATCCGGCTAGTTAAGAGGACAAATTGTATTCGCTCAACAATGCAGACCTCACCTAGAACGATCTATCGAATGTTATTCACCATTAGGCGCGACAAGTTAGAAAATCTTTAGTCAGAAAAACAAGAGCTAAACACCTAAGGCGCCAGACTGTTATCTCAACATCAAAAAATTTTATAGACGACTCGTAATCATATATTGGATATGGTCGCCCACCTGAAATGACCACATTTAACTTCTAGGTATTGTGAAAATATTTGCTGTGCAGACCCAAAACACCATATTGTCCTTCTTGTTGACGCAAAAGCAGATTTATACTGGCTGGTTAAATAACGTGGGAAGGATTCGGCGTCTCTTACAGCCGCACTTAGTCCTAACATTCTAGTTACAGGCTGTTTTCAAAAAACACGATATGAGTCTCGTGAGCCTAAGTGAAATGCTTATAATATCATTACTCAAAAAATGATAACTAGTTACTTTTATAATCCTAGAAGCCATTCGACTGCATGGCCCAAACAAAAATTCAAATGTGTTGCCTAGACAATACTCTTCTGAAAAAACGAATTTGCAGATCGCTTACAAAAGTATCTTGGTAATGCGGAAGAGGGTGAGAAAAGCTATCGATAAAGGCACTTCACTTCCGGCGAGATATCGACTTTAGTGTAGCACGCCCCATTGAATCCTAGTCGTGTAGACGATTCTCATGACTCGCCAGATATGCTTGGTACCGGCACCACGCGCAAATGACACAGATTCATTATGCCAACTTCACTGCTTGGATTAGACACCCGAAATTTCAACGGCAAGGAGTATTGGGAATGATAAGCAGCACTAGTTTGTGAGGCAAAAATTTTCTTTGGCTTTAAAACTAGGAATGAGTAGACAAGGGGAAATACAAAAACAAAAAAGTTCGTAAGGATATCTTTAGCTACACGAAATGTTCTTCAATCCTGTAAGTGGCATTGGCGCAATGCGAATACTGCTATTAATAAAGTTGAAAAAATGTTTTTACACTATACGTGTGCGGGGGGGGGGAGGAGAAAATAGCGGCGATCAAAGTAGATTAAAGAGCCTCCTCCCCATGACGAAGAGGAGATTCTTTTACATTTTTTTAGGCTTCTATACTCGAATAGAAACCCTTCTCGATGGTGCGGTTACTGGCGCAGAGGCCAGACGCGGCCTCCGTGAAACGCTGCGACTTGTCGCGTGGACAATGGCTTCACTAGCCCCTTTCTGTGTGGCATTTTGTTCTTCACTCTTTTCTGTATTTGCTTCCGTTGCGCGGTTCAGTCTGCGTGCAGCCTCATCACGATACAGTACGGCACCTCTCCTCCCGATTCTAGCTCGTCTCGAATAACTTAAATCAAGTGGTCCATGGTATGAGGCATTATTTTCAGGAACATTAGCTTCTTCATAACTCATTTGCGCTTGTAGCAAAGAAGTCATCGAAGCCATTTTGTTATCCATGGCCTTTTGAGTTGCTTGACTTGCTTTTCGCTGTGCACGAATTACCTGAGAGTGATCAGTTTGCTGGTTAACAAACAGGCCAGAAAGCATATTACGCTGTTCTTTCTTCCCAATCTGTTTTTCAACTTGCTGCTCTTGCTGTTTTGCAAGCTGTTGTGGAGTGAGTTTTCTAACTGAGTGCAATACATTTTCTATTTTCATCACACACCTCATATTAAATTTATTCTTCGTTATATTAAACATATCGTCAGTACTTACTTACTCTTTAGAAAAAATATAGCTTTTTTATTAAAAAATAAACGATTCGCCCCATTTTCATAAATAAAAAATGAAACTCGTTACATAAAAAATCCATAAAAGCGTTTATTTATTTTTTGATAGACAAAAAAAACAGAAAACCGGCAAGACATACATATAAAGCTTTATATAAATAAAATTATTTAACACACCCTATGCCAGAGTTCTGCACATGGCCCTTTTGCTTAAGCACATGTTAGATTTAGTCTGAACCACTACCTAAAAAAGGATGAAATCGGTCATTTTTTTTTAGGCTAGCGATTTTTTATTTTTAAAAGTAAATAAAATCAAATTGCACCCTTACCAGCAGCCAACAGCCCCCCGAAAGGCGCAAACCTTTAACGGTTTTCAAGCGCGCTCTCGCTATCTTCACCTGTGACCACATATGGTAATATTTACTTGAAATTATTTATTTTTTAATAATTGAATAAATTTTAAGCTTCTCCTGTTATTCACAATAAACAGGTCTCTTTCACTCGAAAAAGTTGGACAACTTTTCATAGTCTGGAGCAAATATGTCCAAGTGGATCAAATCAAAATTTCCTGGCGTCAGATTCAGAGAACACCCTAATCGTAAACATGGAATCACGGCCGAAAAATACTACACCATCACCTACAAGCTCGACGGGAAAACCAAAACAGGAAGCTGTAGGTTGGCAAGTGAGGGCATCAAGCCAAGTTATTGCGCAGAACTTCTCGCAACTCTCAAACGCAATAAAAAGACTAGTAGTGGTCCTTGCACTCTTGCAGAAACACGAAAGCAAAAACTGCTTGAAGAAACGATTAGACACCAAGAGGAAGAAGAACTCACCACACAGCGCGAAAAAGACCTCATAACCTTCTCCGAAGTCTTTAGACAGTATGCTGCCGCAGGGAAAGTCTACAAAAAAGACAAAGTGCTAGCGGTCAATAACGGACGATTTAAAAACTGGCTGTGCACCACAGTTCGGAAATAAGCCGATGAAACTCGTTACAACACGAGACCTTGAAGCACTACAAGCCACAATGATGGACGCCGGCAAATCTTCTTCAACCATACATCATACTCTGAGTCTCTTTCGAGCCACATGGAACTGGGCAAGAAAACGCCAACTCATCTCTGGCGATAATCCATTTCTCATTATGGACAGACTGAAAGCTGAAGGAAAACGAGAGCGTTACTTTAAAGCTGAAGAACTTCAACTCGTCCTTAATTGGCTCAAAGAAAAAAAATCTTTCAACCTTCCAATTAACTCTGTGTGCAGCTCATACAGGAGCACGTTTAGGTGAAATCGCTCATCTTACATGGGACAGAGTCGATTTTCGTGCCCAACAGATTAATTTTGTCCATACAAAGTCCGGAAAGCCCCAATCGGTTCCTATGACTAAGGAACTCATTGTAATGCTGAAAGAGATTGGAAAAGGCCTACCAAGTGAACCTGTGTTCAAACAACGTACAGGCGCTCCGTGGTTCACAGATAGAACTGGATATCGAAAAACAGAATCCCCATACTTTTTCCGTCATGCAGTTGAAAAGCTAGGTCTCAATGAAGGACACGCACGTCAAACACGCCTAACCTTTCATTACCTACGCCATACTGCCGCAACTATTCTTTTAACCAGTAGAGTCGATCCACGAACAGTTCAAGAAATAATGGGTTGGAGCACCCTCCGCATGTTGGTGCGGTACGTTCATGTAATGTCTGAAACAAAACGCCAAGCTGTTAACGCTCTTGAAGGTGCTTTATCCTTGGCAAGTTAGCCACTCATTGACACTTCTCAAAAAAAGGGTAAATTCTCAATATGTGGGAAATACTATTTACGTCAAAAGCACGAAAACAAGTCCGCAAGCTCCCGCAGGATATGCAGGTTGTGCTTAACTTGCTTGCTAAGGAAATTCAACAGTACGGCCCAGTAAGAACATCATGGCCGCACTATGGAAAGTTAAAAGGACGCAAAGAAGTCCACCACTGCCACCTGAACAAAGGTAAACCGCGCTATGTTGCAGTATGGCAGGTAACAGATACAACTATTAAACTCATTGAGGTACAGTATGTTGGAACTCACGAAAAAGCACCATACTAGTGATGTAACTGAGATCTGCTTGCGCGTACCAACTAAAGACGCTCAGCAGGTCTTTGAAGCAACCAAACAGTTTTTGCTTCTTGCAGGTTTGCCCGTTCAGGAAACAAACGAACAAGGCGAACCTCTTTACACTTTAGACGAAGTCTTCCCTGATTCACACCCTGGAGTCGCTTTAAAGGGCTACAGGATAAAAGAAGGCATTACGCAAAAAGCACTCGCTAAACAGCTTGAAATATCTCCTAGCAACCTTTCCGACATGGAACATGGCCGTCGCCCTATCAGTAAAGCAATGGCTAAACGTATCGAGAAGGTTACAGGGATTGGATACAAGGTCTTTCTTTAACACCTACATATAAAAGTGCCGCAAGTTCTAATAATGAACTTCGGCACTTTTTTATTCAGCCAACGCAACTCCAAGTCAAATAACATGTTATTCAGCCGAGTGTTATGGTAGCTATGCTCAATTTCATTTACGAGAAAGAAGCCTCTTCTCTACGAAGAGGCTTCAAGTTTACCGACAGCTATTCATTGTCAATGTAGCTATCGTTGTTCGGATTATGAGCATCTGCCCAATCATCCATGTCAGCATCATTATTTGGATTATTAATATCTGACCAAACATCCAACTCTTCCTGCGTCATTTCTGATGAATCAGGCATACTGTAACCTACTTGTTTTGATTAGGGTTTAATTGTTTGCCGCGATTACCATTACGCTTTGACCAAGCTTCATTTTGTCCAGAAGTACCCTTGTTTGCGTTTTTCTGGTCTGCATTGTTGTTGGCAGGGGATTTTTTAGATTTTGCTGACATTTCAAAAACCTCTTTTTTAGTAGTTAATAAAAAAGCTCTTCTCACGTGAGATGAGAAGAGCTTAATTTTGTGCAATGCACTAAAAAGGCTTTTTTAAAGAAAAATTAGAATACTTCGTCTAAATAATTTTTAAACTCTTGAGCGTTCTTATATGTTTTCATTATATATTCACTTAACAACCTTGCATCTAACGCCTCAAAAGTAGTAGCTGCCGCGATACGATATGCCCGCTTAAAGTCGTGCTGTAAAAAAGCAAGCAGCATTTCATCCTGTCCAGTTTGCTTAGTGTTCGCAGTCAAAATCACTTCTGGCAACGAAACCTCACGTCCATCAAAAAATGCAGTAGGAAGTTCTATAAAGGGATTAGGAAACTGCTTTTCGGTAATATCGCCCCAACTACTGATGGCTTCAATAAAACTCTCAAGATCTTCCGAAAACATTACTTCTGGAATAGAGCTCTTCCGCTCCTTCAAAATTAAACTTAGGACTGAAGCAACTCTTGCCCTTTCTTCAAAATTTAAAACAAGTTTTGTTACGTGGGAAGGTTTTGGGAAAAAGGCAAGAAGCAAAACTAGATTATAAAATAACGGCAAGTTGGCATCATGAAATAGACGCTTATCACGCTGCACCCCAGCTTCTGACGCATATGGTAAAACTCCATTACGCTCGAACGTGGTTAACTTATCTTTCAAATTACCATAGGCTGAAATCTTTTTACCAAACAACTTCTTAAAAGCTTGGGCTCTGGTATAACGATAATATTGCTCGCTCACCATGACTTACCAACAAGTATTCTTCAGCAGTTGCTGATAGCTTTTTCCAACATTAAACTCTTCTGAAATCACACTAGCTCTGTTCTTCAAACTTCCACGACAATGATTCACACGAGCATACTCTTCTAGTGCGCCTCGACATACACCAGCACGCATGGCATCTGCCTGTGAGATATCCGAAATAATACTTAATATTTCATCCTTACTCTCAAGAATCTCTACCAACGACGAACAGCCATCAATTAACTCTTCACTCGACAGTCGCTTCGCATTCGTCGTGGATACGACACTAAAGAAACATAAACAAAACAATAAACCGCATATCATCTTACTGAACTTCATTACTCTTCCCCGTTTCATTTCCCTGTTCTTTTGATAGGATAACATTCTCAGAAGTTTCTAAATCAGGAACAAAATTCTTTTGAGAAGTAGGTACCGTTTGCTTTAAACAACTCGTCACGTTACTTGAATCAGGAACACTTGAGTAAAGACAAAATAAAACACTCAGCATCGCAAAACCGTTGAAATTTAAGGCATCCTCGACTTGTTCAATGGGGTATCCCATTTTTTCAGCCATCAACTCTACTGCAATAACAACCATGAGGCCTGTTGCAATAATCCCAGATTTTCTTATTACAAAAAAAAGTTGTTTAAAAAAACTGACATTAAATTTCTTAGAATAAGAATAGAGCCTCCATAGCATAATTACTGCAACAAAATAATAAAAACTCTCTCCACGTGATAATTCGGACAATCCGGTTTCGACATAATCACCATAAGGATAAATGGACGATGCCATCCCACAAAAGAGAATCCCACTCACAAAAAGATAACTTTTTATAATTAAAAAAAATAACCAGCTAATAGCTCTTGCACACCATAGATCGAATGAAAATTTGTATTTCTTCCGTTCGTTACAGGCCATTACCCCTCCCACTATCGTATAGTAATTTTTATTAGCACCGACTATTTGTAAATACTTACTACCTTGTCAATACAAAACGACTTACAGAACAACTTTAGCAAGATGTGCAAAGAAAACGTGCGAAACCAATTAAGGCCATCACTCAGTTACAACTTGTTATGAGTGGTGGTCTGTTATCTAGTTTTCCTACGTTGAGCCCGCAGCGAATAAGTTCTTTTCCACCTTTTGGTGGCATGCAGTAAAATACCCTCACATCAAAAGTGGGGGCATCTTACCTGTCCTGCCATAAACATTTTATACAACGAGTAGTAAAATCTATCACAAAACAGTTTAATTTTATTTCATTACATACAAAAAAACAGTTTAAACATTAAAATGTATAGATATGAGACTGTTCCATACTATCAGTTATGATAATCATGCATAACATCACCATCTCTGGTTTTCTCACCCTAAAACTTCCTGAGCGAAGTTTTCTTCTTAATCCAATAATTCCACAACAGGGACTTGCACTACTCTACGCGCCGCGTGGACTAGGAAAAACATATGCAGCCCTAAGCATTGCTCTTGCCGTTGCATCTGGCAGCGAAGTCTATGATTGGCAAGCTACAAGTCCACATCAAGTTCTCTACATCGATGGCGAAATGCCTGCTTGCTCTATGCAAGAAAGTCTCAATGGCCTGTCTAAAGGAATGAAACTAACCGTTCCTTATCCGGAGCTCTTCCAAATCATTACTCCAGATTTACAAACAGTTCCCATGCCCAATCTTGCAAACCCAGTAGGCCAACAATCCATTGAAGCCTTAATCCAAGACACCAAGCTCATTGTTATGGATAACCTAGCCACCCTTTGCCGAAATGGTCGCGAAAACGAATCTGACTCCTGGATGCCAGTACAATCTGGGCAGCTTGATTTGCGACGAAGGGGCTTATCTGTCCTTATCGTTCATCATGCAGGTAAATCCGGAGATCAGCGAGGCACCTCCAAAGAAGACATTATGGACACCGTAATCAGCCTTAAAATGCCAAAGGGATATACAATGCAGAAAGGTGCGCGCTTTGAAGTGCATCTAACCAAAGCACGCGGAGTTGCCGGAGAGGAAGTAAAGCCTTTCGAGGCTCACTTATTGAAGAGGACAACGCTCTCTCATGGAAAAAGCGGGACATTGAAGAGGCAGACACTGGGACAGTTTAAAAAGCACCTTGAAAACGGTCTCTGAATCCGAAAAATCGTAGAAGAAATGGGTAAATCCAAGTCAGCCATCCACCGTTTAGAGACCAAAATATAAAAGTATCCCGCTGTCCCGCCTATTCAAGAGAGGAACAAATTTTTAGCTTTTAAAATGATTGCTAAAAAATCTTATGCTGAAAAAAGAGAGAAAATAGGTAACCTCAAAGGTAAACCAGTGTGTTTCTCAACTTAGCAATTACACGCTAGTTAAGCAAACCACGCAAACCAACCGGACAAAACACAAAATGAAAGTAATACTTAGGTAAATTTTATTTAAAATCCACTAAAAAAATTAGATATTTTTTATCCGCGACGCAGCAGCCCGCCTAAAGCTCAGAAATACTATTATGGCAACCAGCACATGCCCACTAATTACAATCAACATACTAGAGTCAAAGTCTTGAAGGATACAGCCTGCTACCACAAATAAAATGCTCGTGCCCATTATACTCACCGGTGTTGCCCATATTCGCATTCGTTCAGGAAGAAACAGTGTTAAAAAAGTAAGCAACACAGAGACAGCATATGTAACGCCGCCTGATGGCATTACATGCTCATGGGATTGCCATAACAAATAAAGGGCAGCTAATTGATATAAAATATAAACAAAAGAAATAATAAACGCTGATATAGTCCAGAACCTATTCTCCATCTTACCAACTCCTGTTCACTTACAACAATGACAGCTTCGGATATGATTCTTCTGGAATTACTCGATGCTCTTCGTCTTCACCCTTTCTTTGATAACTTTCATTGGGTGCTTCATCTTTTGAATCATCTCGCTCATCTCCTTGATCCCTCGATGGAAGTATCTCTTCTAATACCTCAGCAAAGATAAAAGCTCTTCCTGAAAAAGATGTCAACAACGTCGCTAACTGTTTCATAATATGAGTCCAACCACGGGGCTTGCCATTTATCATTTTCCTTTCATCCTTAGTCAACCCAAGCAAACCAATCGGATCAATCAAATTAACTGGGTCAACCAAACAATACCCATATACATCAACATCACCGCCTCGCAGGCCTAATGGATCCCGCTGAATAAAACGCCCAGTTGACGGATCATAATCACGAAATAAAAAAAGAATCAGACCAGTACCCTCATCAAACAGTCCACAGCCAAAATTAAGCATGGCAACAGTCACGAGCTTATGGTTCGCAATCTTCGACCAAAGCATCTTGTTGTTTTCGTACACGTGGTATGGAAGTTTGGACACCATCACTTTGATAAAATTGAGACCATCTCCCCGCATATTTTGCCTCAATTTCTTCGACAGTAAGAAACATTTTCGCCATATTTTTTACAGCCTGACCAACAACATCGTGAAATGCAAAAGCGTAAGCTTCCCCTTACTGCGACCACATAAACAAAAAAAGTTGGACAAAGGTTAAACAAACTCGTTTATCCCAATCATTGGACACAAAAAAAGCCCTCACAGTTTTCACTGTAAGGGCTTAATATCATGGCGGAGAGGGAGGGATTCGAACCCCCGGAAGGCGCAAACCTTCAACGGTTTTCAAGACCGCCGCGTTCAACCGAGCTCTGCCACCTCTCCTTGTTGTGTTCTCTGCGAAGCAGAGGTGGTCTGTATAGGGAATTACAATTCAAAGCGCAAGTACTTTTTGTATTTTTCTTAACTTTTTTCTAGATTGCTATTTTGCCGTTGCATCAAACTCTTGAAGCAATCCGAACAAAACTCGTAACAAGTTATCGGGATTTATAGGTTTACCAACATATTCGTTCATTCCAGCGGCAAGAAACGCTTCACGATCCCCTTTTAAGGCATGAGCAGTCATTGCCACTACTGGAACATCTGGACGAACACAAAAAGATGTTGATTCACGAATCCTGCGCGTTGCTTCTAGCCCGTCCATCTGTGGCATTGCAATATCCATCAATACCAAATCATATTCTTCTATCTTTACTGCTTCCAGCGCTTCAATTCCATTTGTCGCAAGCTCGACTTCAAAGCCCTGCTTTCTCAAAAAAATATCCATGTATTTCAAATTAACAGCATTATCATCAACCACCAGAACCTTCTTAGTACTGCCAAGCACTGGCTTCGCCATGGCGGTTTCACGAGTTGCCACCTCTCCCCGCTCATTTAGCTTACCCAGCTGAAAAGGGAGAGTGAAATAAAATTCGGCACCTTCGCCCGGCGCACTTGATACTCGCAGCTCCCCGCCCATCAGTTCAACTAGCTTACGGCAAATAGCAAGTCCAAGCCCTGTGCCCTGATATTGACGCGATACTGAGCTGTCAGTCTGTACAAAACGTTCAAAAATTGCATCTTGATGCTCTTTAAGAATGCCTATGCCACTATCTTTTACAGAAAATCGCAGCTGAGCATTATCAGATTCAAGACTTTCCAAGTCTACAGACAAATGCACAGTGCCACCGTCCGTAAATTTGAGCGCATTATCCAACAGATTGACAATCACCTGCCTAATACGTGGAAAGTCTCCGACAATCACATCCGGCACATCGTCGGGAATTGTAAATACAAGATGTAAGCAACGTTCTTCTGCACGATGAAAAAACATCGTCCGCAAGGCAGAAAGACGCTTCCGAAGCCTGAAGGCCTGCTTATCAACTTCCAGAACACCTGCTTCGATTTTCGAGAAATCAAGTATCTGATTGATAAGCACCAGCAAAGACTCAGCGGAATTCTCTACCGCCTCAAGGTACTCACGTTGCTCTGCATCTAACTCAGTATCAAGCGCAAGGTCGAGCATACCCAATAGCCCGTTCATCGGAGTGCGGATCTCATGGCTCATCGTAGTTAAAAAGTCGCTTTTTGCTTTATCTGCCGCTTCGGCAGCATCTTTTGCAGCTCGCAACTCATGCGCCATTTCCAATTCACGGGTTACATCATACGCATACTTCACAACAAGCGGATCGCCTTGCGCTGATCGTAGGGGAATATATTGAACATTGCGATGCGCGCCTGTTTTTACATGCCGCTCTACTTCTGCATAGCCGATACCACCGGCAAGACGACTTGTTGAAGATTGAGAGCTTTGGCTCTGCGAAACTATAGGTTCCGCTTCTGCTTTTTGCTCGCCATCCCCGCCCTGTGTCGATACCCACATGGGATCAGGCGCTGCTGTAGTGCTGTATAAAATCTGGTCATCCGCCGTATATACTGTTGCATCAGCAGGAATCACGCGCAAAAGCTCCTTAAGCAACGCCGCTTCACGCTTCGCTGCCGATGCTTCCAACTCTAGTTTTGCCGAATATGTTTCAAGCTCGACGATTTTTTCAATAGCTGTCGAAAAATCTGTAGAGCCAGAAAGTTGTGATTCTCCCTGTGCGGAGCTAAGCAAAGAGAATTTTTCTCGAATATTCTTATCCATATGCGCCCCCAGTTCTTGCACATATCCATTAAATCACATTTTTCAGTACCACAGCTTCAGAAAAAAATCTTCATATTATACATACTCGCCAATAAAATTTTTTTGGCAATACATAGGAAATATTAGCCACTTTTTTTGAATTTAGCCTCCCTATTTGTGTCTACAAAAAGTACGCTTAATATTTTTTGCACAAGCATCAAAAACTACCAATTTACTCCATTTTTCACGTTAACATGCTGAAAAATCGTAATTACTACGGTTGATTGGATTTTCAAACAGTCATGGGCTAGCAGTTTTTTTAGTATCTAAAAGTTTCATTTTATGTTTTAGAAACACAGTTAATGGAGACATCACATCCGCTAGATATGGACGTTTCAAAGGGGCTAGTTACTGCTCGTGAAATATTTCACCTTGACGCAATTGTCCCCAAGAAGTAGACACAGCGATGTGGTAATGTGGGATTTTTTTCAATATTTTAAACCAGCTATGAGGCGAAGGGTTATGGAGGAGAGGCTTTTACATCCTGCCGACGGGAACAGTACGTCACGCCAATTTGGCGGCGCGGCCCCGTTCTTCGTAGGTCTGGTAGTGGCACTCATCTTTGGTTGGTGGGCTTTCCCTGGAATGCTTTATTCCGAGAACGAACAGCCTATTAATTTCAACCACAAGGTGCATATTCAAGACGCAGAAATGGAATGTTCTGCGTGCCATTATTTCCGTGAAGACGGCACGTTTGCCGGTCTTCCGACAACTGAAAGCTGTGCTGAATGTCACAGCGACGAACCACTCGGGGAAGATCCGGAAGAAGCACGCTTCATTAAGGAGTACGTGGAGACCGGTAAAGAAGTTAAATGGTATGTTTACCAGAAACAGCCGGATAACGTCTTCTTCAGTCATGCAGCTCACTCGTTAGAGTCATGCAACAACTGTCATGACTTCTCTGAAGTTGAGCTCTGCTCCCAGTGTCACATTGATGTGGCAAATATGGACAAGACCCCGACTTACTATGAAAACAAGCTGACTACGTACAGCAAACAGACCATGAAGATGTGGCAATGTGAACGCTGCCATGCTCATCCAGAGCACTTTGGCGTTACTCGTTCCAGCAACGCATGCTTCGTCTGTCATAAGTAAAAGGGGAGTATCCAATGGCAGTAGATAGACGAGGATTCCTTAAGTTTGTTGCAGGCGCCACCACTGGTGTTCTGGCTACTCCGGTACCTTGGAAACTCCTTGATGACGCGAGTATCTGGACTCAGAACTGGCCCTGGATTCCACGAAATGTAGATGGAGAAAACTCCTACATTTCAACAATCAGTAAATTGTGTCCTTCCGCTGCGGGCATGAAAATTCGTCTTGTAGGCAATCGCCCTGTGCGTGCGCTTCCAGATGATAACCACCCTCTTTCCATGGGTGGCATCACTGCTCTTGCTGCAGCAGAAGTTCAGCTTATGTACTCTCCTTCCCGTGTGAAACGTCCACTTAAGCATTCCGGTGACGGCGCTTACGTTGCGATTTCATGGGAAGAAGCAGAAAAAATGCTCAAAGAAAACCTCAGAAGAGCAGGTTCCAAAGTTGCTTATGTATCCGGAGACGAAACCGGTACGATCAACGAACTTCTTTCCGGTATGGCGAAAGCAAGTGGTTCCGAAGACTTCTACATGATGCCTTCAGAGGTTCAGCCAGCAGCACTCGCCTTTGCCAACATGAATGGTAAAGGTCAGCTCGGCTACGACATCGAAAACAGCGACTACGTGTTTGCTATCGGTGCCAACATTCTTGAGTCATGGGGTACTGTGCTTCGCAACCGCGCTGCATTTAAAAACACCCACCCTGCTGGAGAGAAACCTACCGCTACATTCGTTTACGCAGGTCCTGTGCAGAGTAACACTGCCGCAGGCGCAGACGAATGGTTACCAGCTAAATCCGGTGCAGAAGCAATTGTTGCAATGGGTATTGCAAACTTGCTTATCAAATCCGGCGCTACAATTGACGCACCTGACTTTGCAGAGTTCAAAGAGCTTGCTGCTCTCTACACTCCACAAAAAGTTGCGACACTTGCAGGCGTTGCTCCTGCAAAGCTTAAAGCTATTGCAGCTGCGCTTTCAAAAGCTCAGAACCCAGTTGTTCTTACCGGTTCCGAATTCGGTCAGGGCACTGGCGTAGCAACAGTTCTTGCTGGTACCGCGGTTAACATGCTGCTCGGTAGCTTTGGTCGCGAAGGCGGCGTAAAAGCTCTTCCTTTGGCACCGAAAGTTATCGCTTCCGGTATGGATCGTTCTGAAATTGCTCAAAAAGACCTCGTTGCATACCTTTCCCGCCTTAATGCAGGTAAAGTTTCCGCACCAAAAGCTATGGTCTTCTACGAAGCAAACCCTGTTTACGGTCTGCCTCAGCCTGCAGCTATGTCAAAAGTTATGCATAAGGTTCCGTTTAAAGTTGCTTTCACAAGCTTCCTTGATGAAACAGCTAAAGCGTGTGACCTTATTCTGCCTACACCACTCGGTCTCGAACGTTTTGATGACGTAGAAACACCTTACGGCATTGGTCAGGCTTTTTACGGTCTTGCCCGTCCTGTTGCACCATGTGCAGTTGACGGCAAACCTGCTGCTGATGTTCTTCTTGGTGTTGCCGGTCAGCTCAACATGGATCTTGGTTTTGCTACGTTTGAAGAAGTTCTTCAGGCAAAAGCAGAAGCCGCAGGTGCTGATTGGGATAGCCTGATGGAAGGCGAATTCTTTACAAGCGATGCTGTTGTAGAACAATCCGGTCTGCGCCTTTGTGCAGGCATTATCGGTAAAGCTCTTGCTACTGCGCCTAAGGCTAGCAAGCTGAGCATCGCCCCTGTACAGAAGCTTAACATCGGTACTCCTAACACCGCTATTCCACCGTACAACAACAAAACAATTCGCCGCTGGGAACTCCAGAAAAACGAAATGTATGTTGCTATGAACGGTGCAACAGCGCGTGAGCTTGGCGTGGTAAAACACGACCGTATCAAGCTCAGCAATAGCAGTGGCAGCATCCAAGCCCGTGTGAACATTTTCGAAGGCGTTATGCCAAACACCATCGCTGTGCTGATGGGCTTTGGTCACACCGCGTTTGATAAGTTCAGCAAAGGCAAAGGCGAAAACGTCATGGAGCTGCTGACTGTTGGTTATGAAGCCGGCACCGGACAGTCTGTCTGGAATGTTGCTGGTGTAAACGTCAGCAAGGCATAAGGGACGAGCGTCATGGAAACTAAAGAATTCACTATCAAATGGGGCATGGCGATTGACCTCGATAAATGTACCGGTTGTGGTGCTTGCATGGTTGCATGTCAGGCAGAAAACAACTTGGCGCCAGTTGTCGATGCTTCCAATAAAATCAAAGTAATGAACTGGATCACAGTCTACGAACTGTCCAACGGTAAACCTTACCCTGAACATGACGTAGCCTACCTGCCTCGCCCTTGCCAGCAGTGTGGTCATCCACCTTGCGTTTCTGTTTGTCCGGTTATTGCGACTGACAAAAACGAAGAAGGCGGAATCGTCAGCCAGGTTACACCTCGTTGTATCGGCTGTCGTTACTGCATGGCTGCTTGCCCTTACCATGCTCGCTACTTTAACTGGAGCGATCCGGTATGGCCTGGCGGACTTGAAAAAGCTCTTACTCCAGACGTATCTGTACGCCCACGCGGTGTTGTAGAAAAATGTACTTTCTGCCACCACCGCTGGATGGCTGCAAAAGACAAAGCAATAGTTGAAGGGCGCGATCCTATGGATCTGCCTGAAGGCGAATACGTTACTTCCTGTACCGAGGCTTGTCCTAACGGTGCAATTACCTTCGGTGACCTTAACAACGAAGAACACGAAGTAGCTAAGCTTGCTAGCTCTAAATACGCTCACAGATTACTCGAACGTCTCGGTGCCGACACTCAGGTTTACTACATAAGCCGTCGTGAATGGGTACTGCGT
This sequence comes from Halodesulfovibrio sp., assembly GCF_025210605.1. NCBI lineage: Bacteria > Pseudomonadati > Thermodesulfobacteriota > Desulfovibrionia > Desulfovibrionales > Desulfovibrionaceae > Halodesulfovibrio > Halodesulfovibrio sp. The sequence continues at coordinate 111,110 of NZ_JAOARI010000002.1, forward strand.
CAGCTCGACAACTATCTGGAAGACGAAAAGGTTAAGGGGTAACAGTCATGGAAAAGAACTACTCTCTTCCAGCAGATCATGATCTCTTTCCAGAAGGCACTTCACGTTGCTCTCTGACTAAGTTTTCGATCTGGATGGGACTTGTCGGTGCTGTAGCTCTTTGGGGTCTTTACGCTGCATTCCGAGTGCTTGCGGAAGGTCTTGCCGTTACAGCCCTTGATGACTACTTCGGCTTTGGTCTTTGGATTACCTTTGACCTTGCTGTTATTGCTCTCGGTGCCGGTGCGTTCTTCACCGGTCTGCTCAGATACATTCTGAACATCGACCCACTGAAGAACATCATCAACCTTACCGTTATTATTGGTTTTATCTGCTATTCCGGTGCTATGCTCATTCTCGTGCTCGACGTAGGTCAGCCGATTCGTGCATGGTTCGGTTACTGGCATGCGAACGTACACTCCATGCTGACAGAAGTTATTTTCTGTATTACCTGTTACCTGATTGTTCTGATTATCGAGTACATTCCATTGATTCTCGAGCAGAAGCAGCTTAACAGAATTCCAGTACTGCATCACCTCGCGCACAACCTGCACGTGTGGATGCCTCTGTTTGCTGGTATCGGTGCGTTCCTTTCCACTTTCCACCAGGGTTCACTCGGTGGTATGTACGGCGTTCTCTTTGGTCGTCCTTACGTACTGCGTGATGGCTTCTTCATCTGGCCTTGGACATTCTTCCTCTTCGTTATTTCCGCTGTTGGTTCCGGTCCGGTATTCACCGTACTGATTGCAACCCTCATGGAAAAAATGACTGGCAAGAAACTGGTAAGCTGGGAAATCAAATCCCTCATGGGTAAAATTGCTGGTGCAATGCTGTGTGTATACTTGATCTTCAAGTTTGCAGACACCTACGCATGGGCAATTGACGTACTTCCACGTTCCGGTCTCACTTTTGACCAGAACTTCTACCAGACAATCTACGGCAAGTGGCTCCTGTGGTCAGAGCTGTTCGTGTGCGGCGTAGTTCCGTGTATCATTTTGCTTACACCAAAACTCCGCAACACTCCTGCTCTGTTCTACGCAGCTGCACTGCTTGATTGTATCGGCATTACAATTAACCGTTACGTATTTACGGTTCAGGCTCTTGCTATGCCTGTAATGCCTTTCGACACTTGGGAAACATACGCACCAAACTGGGCAGAATGGGGTGCAAGTGCACTCGTAGTTGCCTACGGCGCTATTATCCTGAGCCTGTCATACCGTTACCTGCCGGTATTCCCGCAGGAACGTGCTTTGAATGCGACTAAGTCCAGCTAGGGCTTAGTTTCAGATAGGTAAGCTTAAAGTCAGTTGAACCCCGGCCGGTCCCCACCCGCGCCGGGGTTCTTCGTATTTAACGATACAATTTCACGCCCTGAAGCTACATCCCCTCAACGCTACATCCAGAAATAATACAGAAGCGTAAAAAGAATAAGTGAAGCGGCTCGAACGCCTTGGTTGCAAACGATAAGCCAGAAGGCGAGGCGTGGTGGAAAAATTCCCATATACGTGGGTAGTTGATGCCGTACAGCACGCATTGGGGAAGAAAGTATATTCCCTGCCAGCAATGCCAATACAATCTCTTTTGCGTGAATTGTTCCCTCGGTTAGCAACGCTCCTGCCGCTGCCATTGCCGCAGTAATTTCCGCAGCAAGACTCAGAACTAGCACACCAGCCGCCTGAGGATTAATAAACGGAAGTAAGCCGTTGCTCCCGCCAATAACATCATTCAGCGCTGTAAATGCTCCCGACCGATTCAACACAAAAACGATGGTATACACCGGAATGGTAACACGAAGCACACGTTTAATTCTCCGCATAAAGCGTGTGCGAACTCTACCGAGAACTTCTGTAAAGCTTTTGGGTGCATTATCATCCAACTCGCACGTAACGCAGCCTTCCGGTGTTGGGGGCAATACTATTCTACCTATTATGACCGTCCCGAATGTACGAAATAATGCGGCAGCTACGATTACACCAACATACCACACGGCAGCCTTGCCTAAAAACGGAACAGCTAAAAAAAAGAGTGAAGGCAGATGAAGAAAAAGCACAGGCGTGCTGTTCAATAAATTGGAAAAATAGAGTTCCCTGCGAAGAATTTTTCCTTGCTCATATTGTTCTGCCAAATACGTGTTGGCAGTGATGCTAGAAAAAAACGCCATAGTGAATGCAGCACCGGAAACATCCTGCAAATGCGCCATGCGTACAAGGGGAGAAGAAATACGGGCTAAAAAACGTCCCCAGTGCAGTGCCTCGATAATATTACCGATAGCCAAGCCTAACGAGATAGAAAAAATAAGCCTGAATAACGGATAAAAAAGTCCGTTCAAGAGCGCGTCATAATCCATAAAAGTAAAGAGTTCAGTATGCATACTGAACTCTTTACCATAGTTTACTTTAATAACAAATTGGAAGAGCGTAGAACGAGTCTTCACTATCAATGCTGAGTGGAGCAGCCTCGCCTAAACATAGCTCAGCTCAAATTGCGGCTATACAACGCTAGGCTGCGTCATCGTGCCCTTTATCCCGCGGCAAATCAGATTTTGACGCTTCAGCGCGGGCAAGATCGTCGCATCGCTCATTCTCTGGATGTCCACTATGACCGCGAACCCAGTGCAAAGTGACATCATGTTTTTCAAGATAAGGAAGAAGGCGGAGCCACAGGTCTTTATTTTTAACCGGCTTTTTGGAAGCATTTTTCCAACCGTTCTTCTGCCAGTTAACAAGCCACTTTTTTTCTACAGCGTTGCGTACGTACTGAGAATCAGTATATAAATCGACCTTGCAAGGTTCTTTCAACGCGGCAAGCCCCTCTACCACAGCAAGAATCTCCATCCTGTTATTTGTCGTCAGAGCAAAACCACCGGAGAGTTCTTTTTCTGTCTCACCGAATCGTAGGATACTTGCCCAGCCTCCGGGACCGGGATTACCGAGACAAGACCCATCTGTATAAAGCAAAATATGTTTCATCGTAAAATCACTCACATACTGTAGTAGTTGGATAATTCATGTGTGGCGCAACATGCTGTAGCATTTGCCGCGGCATGTTCAGTAAAAAACATAAAAATGTCTGAACAGCTAGCTTTTTTCCATCCACTCCACACAATGGCGCAACACCTTGTAATACGAATACTATAAAACTCAAAAAAAGATTACATTGCAGACGGTTCTGCGTATACTCACCAAAAGATCGTATTCTTTTTTAATCCCATCATGTTGAAATTTTTGCGGAAAAAGCAAATGATTATGGTTCAATACATTACTTAAACCAACGAATCGTACAACTATGTTTTTTTACCTGACTGCAATAAATTTCCAGCAATCAGGCTTGTTGGTTATATTGTTTCAACCTAACACACAGCTTACAGCTCATTGAGGTATGCATGATTAAAGCTTCTGTATTCATCAAGTGGACATTTATTATTTTTTGCGCGCTGGTTCTGGCAGGATTATTCTTTTTCAGGCATCTAGGCACTAAATCAGCAGACATGACCATGCAACTCGGCGTCACCAACGGACAGCTTACAGCTATGCCGACAACACCAAATGCAGTGTCCAGTCAAACAGATATTAAGGACAAATACGTAGCGCCATTGCCAATGCAAGGAACCGTGCAGCAGACAAAAAATAAAATTTTGCAATGCCTTCAGGCGATGGGAAATAATACTATAGCTTCACAAGACGCAGACTACGTCCATGCGGTGTTTGTCACACCTTTCATGCAGTATCATGACGATGTTGAATTTTATATTGATCCGCAAACGCAAAACGTGCAATTCCGATCTGCCTCCCGAGTTGGCAAATCAGATTTCGGTGCAAACCGCGCCCGATATGAAAAATTCAAGACGCTGTACTTACAGTAAATACACTACGTAAAAAGGCGGCAAGTCGTTGTGACCTGCCGCCTTCATATATTGTAAACAGTCAGAATATTATTTCCCGCCTATGTCATCCCAGAGCTGTTGCAGAGCCGCTCCCAGCCCCACCTGCCATTGGTTCTTTTCGAAGTACGGTATAAAATATTCATTTTGCAGCTTGTACATATAATCCTGCCCCAAAGCTTTTCGCAGCAATGGCGGAAATTCAATCAGAACCTGACGGCTGTACGGATTTATTCCGATAAAAACAGTTTTAGTATCCAGTTTCTCCGGAAGAACTACAGGTGTATTGCGTACCTGAAGGCGCAACTTCAACCCATGGGTTTCACGTAGAGCTGCTGCATAATCACGCAGCGCCGCTTTCTGGGTTTGAGTCAATGTTTCTGTTTGATCGTACACAGTGCCGCGAGATCGAATCTCTTTAAAACTGTGTTCAGTCTGGTACCAAAAGGCGGCAGCTACAGCAACGAATACTGCAATCAACAACATGGCACGCAAAAAGAATTCACCAGAAGATTTGGAGCGAATTAACGGTCCCCGCTTATTTCTAAAAAATCCCATCTGCTCTCCGGTTCTACTGTGGCACTATCAGTGCCGCAGGCTATTCTACTTCTTCACACTGAGCCATCTCTTTAATGGCTAAGGCATAGCGCCTTGCTACTTCGTTCATGTACTCTGTGTCAATTGCACCTTTCCAAGTTACTACTTCTGTAAAGCGTTTCGGAATTTTTACTGCATCTACATCAAACCCTGTTTTGCATTTCAATTGCCAACGCAGATTTTGAACGTATTTACCTGCTGCTTCGAGGTTATCAGCAATGTTGGCAAACCCTGCTGCGGTCAGAGCTTCTTTCAATTTTTCCGCACCGTAAGTCCCACGCGCAAAAAGGCAGCCCATCATTGTATTAATATAGATACGCTCTCGCTCATCTTGAAGCATGAACTCAATAACCTTATCCGCATCTTTTTCAGTAGTATTCTGGTCAAACGCATATCCGCCTGTATCAAGGTGCGAATGCCGGAAGCCATATGCTGATGCAACAAAGAACACTTCGCCTGTGGCATACCCTGCCATCTCCTGTCCTAATACGCAGGCAAAGTCTTCGCCGCCGTACTGTTTTGCCGCTGCCATGGAGCCACGGGAGAGTGCCTGATAGAATTCGTTTTCACCCGAAGAGATGAATTTAAGCCCTTCGATGAACCCTTTCATATCGCCAAATTTAAGATCAACGATGGTTTCATCTTTACTGATTATACCTTTTTCCGTTGCCTCTGCCGCCCATGCGAGTGCAACTCCCGCGCTCATACAATCAAGCCCAAGTTTTTCAGTTTCATCCAACAATGCCAGAACATCGGCAGCATTCGTTATGCCCAGCATGCTGCCTTGCGCAAAAATTGGCTCATAATCGTACGAAACCTGCTTGTAGAGAAATTCATGCTCGCTCGCGAACTGCTGCCGCAATAGACCTATATGGATACAACCGACCGGACACCCAGCACATGCCGCTTGCCTCAATAAAAGCTGATCTGCAAAGGTTTCACCAGAAATATTGTCCACACGGTCATCATGCGTTTTTTGTAGATTATTCCAAGGCAGCGCTTGCAATTCATTCAATGGTATCAAGTTTTGGGGCGTACCTAAGTCATGGTACTTTTTCATCTTACCAGTTTCAGTGATATCCTGATAAATTTCTTTCATCAGATTTGCGTATGCCTTCCCTTCCGGTAAGTCATATGAACCGTCTCCTGAAACTACGATACCTTTGAGATTCTTATACCCCATTGCAGAGCCGGACCCCATTCTACCGAAATGGCGGAAAGAGTCTACGTTGATGCAGGCATACGCGACGCCACGCTCCCCTGCCTGACCTATACGGATTGCTGATCGATGCCCCGCATTTTTTTTATCGAACCGACGCAAAAATTTTCCTGTAGCAAAAACGTCTTTTCCACGAAGGTACGCAACATTTTTAACCTCACAGGAACGGGAACCGATGACGAGCGCACTTAGCTCCTTCGCTTTTCCCGTAATCATCAGTGCATCGTACCCCGCAAAACGGATTGATAGAGCCAACCGCCCACCCGCGTGGCTCTCTGACCATTCATCAGTGTATGGAGACCGGAACCCGCATACAACCTTGCTCATCAGTGGATAAAATCCTGTTAACGGACCTATGGCAAAAATAAGTGGCTGGCGAGGATCATTCGCCGGAGCGTCGTTAACGCCATACTGTTCATATAAGACAGCAGCCAGTCCACTTCCACCAATGTGCATATGGCGGTCTGGAATCATTCGGACTGTACTTTTTTCAGTATTCAAATCTACATGTAATACACGAGAGAAGTCTGGATTTATTTTCATAGCAAGCTCCTAGTCTTCTTCGCGTGCTGGTATTTCACGCAACTCGATACAGTTATGGGGACAAAACGGCACGCATCGCCCGCAATGAATACATAGGTAAGGCAAATCGCTTTCCGTTTCGTAATAGATAGCGTCCACAGGGCAAACCTCAGCACACTTACCGCACTTAATACAGGTATCGTGCTTAACTATAACGCCACCGCCCTTACGCTGTTTGAGGGCTTCAGTAGGGCACACTTCTGCACACGGCGCAGGATTACACGCCACACACAATTGCGCCTCAAAGCCAGTGCTTAACCCACCAGCAGAAGTGATGCGAATTCCAGCTGTGTTCCACGAAAGCTTTTTATGAACAAGCCGCGCACAGGCAAGCGAACAGGAATGACACCCTATGCATTGCTCCATGCGGACTGCTTCAAGTCTTTTCATACTTGCCACCTGTTATTTATCTTCTAATCAAAAAAGGAGTATCTCCGTAATTCATCAGAACCATATTCCCCTATACACGCCCTAACGTGAATCCTATAGTGAAACTTATACAGCAGGTTATCATCGATACGGGGAAAGCAGCTTGACCTATTAAGACAACTGCCCTAGATTTCATATATTATGAATTGGGATTGGGAAAAACTGCAAGAAAAGCGGCAGAGGCAATCGGGTCATGGTCCAAACTGGGGTGGAACACCTCCAGATGGCGATAATCCTGACCCGGTCAGCGAAGGCCTGAAGAAACTTCGGGGATTAAACTTCCCTGCGGGCAAGTTCATTCTTGCCTTACTTTTACTCTTCTGGCTCGCATCCGGCATTTATATCGTGCAACCAGATGAAGAAGGCGTTGTGCTCCGGTTCGGCAAATATGTTGCCACTACAGGTCCGGGTCCACACTACCATCTTCCTTATCCTATTGAGACAGTTTACAAACCTAAAGTGTCTCAAATCCGCCGTATTGAGGTCGGATTCCGCTCAACTGGAAAATCATCATCTTTCCAGCAGGGACAGTCACGTACTGTTAAAGCGGAGTCACTTATGCTTACCGGTGATGAAAACATTGTCGATGTTCAGTTTATTGTTCAGTACCGCATCAGCAATGCTGTAGATTACCTTTTTAATGTCACACAGCAGTCAATCACTGTTAAAAGTGCCGCAGAAGCCGCCATGCGCGAAGTTATCGGGCACAACCAGATTGATAATGCTCTGACTGAAGGTAAATTGCAGATTCAGAACGATTGCCGCACGTTGTTGCAGGATATTCTGAACCGCTACAAAGCGGGTATCCACATTGTTGCAGTACAAATGCAGGACGTACATCCACCACAAGAGGTTGTTGACGCATTTAAAGATGTAGCCAGTGCCCGAGAAGACCGCAGCCGTATTATCAACGAAGCTGAGGCATACAGTAACGATATTTTGCCGAAAGCACGCGGTGCAGCAGCAGAAATCGTCAACGAAGCACAGGCGTACAAAGAATCCACTGTCAACAAAGCTCAGGGTGATGCGTCACGCTTCCTCGCAATCCTTGCTGAATACAATCAGGCAAAATCCATCACCAGAAAACGTATGTACTTAGAAGCTATGGAACATGTTTTCAGCGGTACGGGAGTTAACAAAGTCATTGTGCCAAACAAAGGCGTTTCACCGACTATTCCGTTTTTACCGCTTGGCGACAGCAGCATGAAGGAGAGTAAGTAATGAAAAAGACAACTACTCCTATTCTTATCTTACTTGTCCTTATCATCGCTGTAGTTTTCCAGTCTGCTTTCATTGTTAAGCAGACAGAAAAAGCAATTGTTCTCCAGCTTGGTAAGCCGGACAACAATGTCTATGGTCCCGGTCTGCACTTCAAAATCCCGTTCATCCAGAACGTCATCTATTTTGATGCACGCCTTCTGGAGTATGATGCACAACCAGCTGAAGCCCTCACAAAAGATAAAAAAGCTCTTGTGCTGGACAACTACGCACGTTGGCGCATCATTAACCCGCTCCTCTTCTACCAGACCGTTCGTACCATTCCAGGTGCTCAAGCGCGCCTCGATGACATTGTATACTCCCAGCTCCGTGCAGCGCTTGGTCGCTACACACTTACTGAGATTGTTTCGACAGAACGTGACAACATCATGCAAATGGTTACCAAACGTTCTTCAGACTTAATCAAGGCATACGGTATTGAAATTGTTGATGTACGCATCAAACGCACTGACCTTCCACCGGAAAACCAGCGCGCTATTTTTGGACGCATGCGTGCAGAACGTGAACGTCAGGCAAAACAATACAGATCTGAAGGACAACAACAGTCCATTACTATTAAATCACTTGCAAACAAAGAACGTACAATCATTATTGCAAAAGCAAACAAAGAAGCTGAGATCATTCGTGGTCAAGGCGACGCTATTGCAACGAAGATTTACGCAGAATCGCTTGGGCAAGATGAAGAGTTCTACAATTTCCAGCGATCATTAGAAGCATATAAAGACAGCTTCAAAGATAATACTCGCATCATCGTGACTCCAGAAAACAAGTTTCTGCACGAAATGCAGTAGCCAGCCACCATCAGGGAGCGTAGCTGCATATTCTTTCTATGCCGCTACGCTCTTTTTTACATTTACATTTTTTCTGATGTAATTTTCCCTATTTTACTCTACTGTTCCGCATGAGTTAAAAAGTTATGAACTTTTAGTAGAATAAAGAGTTCATAGAGTTCAATATCAATGCAATTAGGATTTTTTTACAATTTTTCGGCAATATCGAGTCACATCCATATTGACAAAACATTGCGAATCCGTCCAAAAAGAATGGTTGCATCCACTAAAAGTAAAAACTTTTGGTCATCTAAAAACATACGCTTTATGTTTTATGATGTTTTTTTGCATTGGGACATATTCCCAACGTTTCCCTGCTGCCTTACCTGTCCTACACAGGTACGTCGCAGAATTACTCAGACAACCCAGCAATTTTCAACGACAAGACTTATTTTCATAAGCCTATGCTTATTCTAATGTCTTGGCGGGAGAGACACGTGTCCAGCTTTGATGAAGTTTTTGAACGTATTAAGTTAGCTACAAATACGAGAACTCAGGTTGAACTAGCGGAAGTACTAGATATTCGGCAATCCAGCATTTCAGATGCCAAACGTCGAGATTCTGTTCCTTCAGACTGGTTCATGAAGCTATTTGAAAAATTTGGTCTTAATCCAGACTGGCTTAAAAAAGGTGTCGGTCCAATGTACTTACGTACAGAGGAAGAAGGCTACCAACCAGTAGAAGGCCCTGCTGCCGGACGGGTTTTTGAAAACCCTGCAAAATTTGGTGATCCAGATGCCCGCAGCGCTGTTGTAACAATCCATTCCATGCAAAACGTTGAAGTTACTGAAGAAGGTGAAGAGGCTCGCCGCTTTACCAGCATTGGTAAACTTTCCATTCCACAGTCGTTTGCTGGTGCCACAATCCAAGTTTTCCGTGTTGATGCAAGCAGCATGGAACCTCTCATTAAAAAAGGGGCATACGTTGGATTAGACACTGCACAAACCAATATCCTTTCTGGCGAAATCTATGGTGTATACGTTCCGTACGAAGGTATTTCCATTAAACGTATTTTCTTAGATGCTGCCAACCAACGCTTTATCCTGCGTAGCGAAAACCCTGCCCATCCTGAGCAATACCTGCCGATGGATCGCTGCACAGAAGATGTTATAGGTCGTGTTGTCTGGAATCTTCAGACAATGTAGTCCTTCAAATTTCGTTTTTTAAAGGCGGTCATTATGACCGCCTTTTTTTGTATTTCCATCCCGAAATCCCCCCAAAGCACAGCTAGACAACCACATGCTTTTATAGCATATACTTTGAGAGCTTTTTCTATTTATTTTTTGCATATCGGCAGTCTTCTGCTGTTCGAAATCCATACGCCGTTGCACCTAATTAGCCCGCACGCGGCAGACCGGAGAAAAACATGCCTTCTATCAGTATACTTGTGGTTGACGACGAACGTATTGTTGCTCTTGACATAAAAGGTACTCTGGAAACACTCGGCTACTGCGTTTGTGCTGTTGCCAATGCTGCGGAACCTGCTCTTGAGGCTGTGAAGGTGCACTCCCCAGATTTAGTGCTTATGGATATCAATCTTCGAGGAGAAATGGATGGTATAGCCATTGCGCATATCATCAATGCTAAATATTCCACTCCGGTTGTATTTCTTACCGCATATTCAGATAGAGATACCTTTGACCGCGCCAAGTCTGCAAATCCTTACGGATTTATATTAAAACCTTTCGATGCACGAAAACTGCATTCAGCCATTGAAATAGCACTCATCAAACATTCTGAAGAAGCACGGCTGACAAAAGCACGACACAAAGCTGAACTTGAAAACAACGCAAAATCGAGTTTCTTCGCTAACATGAGTCACGAAATCCGAAATTCATTAAACGGAATTGTCGGCATGACAGATTTAGCACTGGAAACAAAGCTTGATGCAGACCAGCAAGAATATATGACAACCGTGCTGGATTCTGCCGAAAATCTTCTCGATATATTGAATGATATCTTAGACTTATCTCGCATTGAAGCACAAAAAATGTCGCTGACACCAAAACGGTTTGATCTGGAAAAACTCATCAATAAAGTGGTGCGGACTCAAATCCCCAAGGCACACAAAAAAAAGCTTACGATTACTTATGACATTCCGGCTTTTGTCCCCAGAATGCTCAAAGGAGACCCCACTCGTGTTTCACAGATCATCACGAATCTTCTTTCCAATGCGATCAAGTTTACTGAGCAAGGTACTATTTCATTAGAAATTGCAGACCTTGCAACGCTTGGAGCCTATGCAGAGCACCAACTGCTACTTCCGACTCCCAAATACCGTATGCTCTTATTTTCTGTACGAGATACAGGCGTAGGTCTTACGGAAGAAGAACAGAACTATATTTTTGAGCCGTACAAACAAGTGCACGCAGAAGAAAAAACGCCAATTCGCGGAACCGGTCTTGGGCTTGCTATCTGCCGAGAACTTGTTGAGCTAATGAACGGTACAATTTGGGTGCGCAGCAAACCCGGAACCGGCAGTACCTTCCATTTTACAGCACAATTTGAACATGGTGAATTGGTTGAAGAAATACCAGAACCGGAAGCAATACCAGAATTTCCTTCCGGACTGCACGTTGCAGTTGTTGACAACAATATAGTCGGTCAAAAACTGCTACATGAATTGCTAGAAAAGAAAGGGTTCAAGTGTCACATTACTTCAAATGGAGCTGAACTGCTTGAACTTCTCGCTTCAGAAACTATTGACCTTGTTGTGACAGAAATAAAACTTCCGTTTCTAACCGGCTTAGAAGCCATGCAGCATATACGCTCTGGAACTATTCCCAATACTCCAAAGAATTTGCCGATTATTGCCGTAACAGCGTTTGCACTTAAGGGTGATAAGGAACGGTTTATTGAAGCAGGAATGGACGGTTATGTTGCAAAGCCAATTCATGCAACCGAGTTCTACAGAGAACTTGCACGAGTTCTGCAACCAGCAGAATTAGCTGCCCAGCCGGAGCAACAAGCTGAAGAAACTGACATGACGCAACTGCTGGATGTAGAAGGAACACTTATGAGGTTAGAAAATGACACCGACCTCATTTGTCGTCTTTACCTGCTCTTTGTAGACGAAGTTGCAGAACGTCTGTATGGGTTGAAACTCTTTTTACAAGAGAATGCTTATGACAAAGCTGCATTACATAGCCAATCGTTTGCAGCATCCGCTTTTAATATCGGAGCCAACAGTCTGGGTAACGCGCTCATGCAGGTGTATACAGCAGCAACGCATAAACAGCCCATTTCTGCCGACCACCTAGCCCAGCTAGAACAATTAAGCATGCTGACCACAACAGAAATCAAGCGCAATATGGAGAAACTCTCTTAATATTGCCATGCCGGAGACACCATGGCGCAGCTACTGCAAGCACCCACTGCATCCTATACTTCTTCCCCGCTACCGGACGCCGTATCCACATTGTTGCGGCAACTCAGCGATACGTGTTCGTCAGATCAAAGTCTTGATCTTGACTATGTACGGGGATTTTTGTCTTCTGCTCTTGGGTGGCCCCGCAAAGATGTGTTGCACTATTTACAGGCGCAACTTCTTGAAACAGACAACCTTACCACCATTTCGCGTCAACTTCAGCTACAGACAGCGGGTAAACTCCATTCATTCCCTCTGCATTTTATAGATATGCATCAGCAGCAGGTAACTGTTTTAGTGCACCCACGCCCGTTACGTTTTGCCGATGGCACCAAAAGGATAAGCAGTACCCTTTCTCTTGAATCGAATTTTCCGGCACAAGAGCGCTGCAATCGCCAACATTTAAACCTGTTGGCTATTCTGGATAAGCTTCCTGAATTTGTCGCGTTGGTTACGCCACAGTTTACACTACGATACATCAACAAGCCCTTTCGTGAGCAAGTACAGCTTACAGAAGGAGATTGTTGCTACGGAGCATTTACGGGGCATACAAAGTCATCCGCAGAGCCAACCCATCCGTACCTGCCACCTTTTGATGTCTTTGAAACAGGTTCACCTTCATTCTCTGCGTGGAAAAGTCCCCGATCAGGTCGTTCATACCGCTTTTTAAGCTACCCTTTCACGGACTCTGACGGTGCTCAGCTTATCTTGCTTATGGGACTTGATATCACGCAGTTAACCCGTTTTCAGGAAAAACTTGCCATTACAGAGCGGCAATACCATCTCATTACAAACAACCTGTCACTTGCCATTGCTGTAATAGATAAACAACGCAACATTACGGCAGCAAACCGGCAGTTCCGCAACTGGTTTGCTATTAATACAGAATCATACCCTGTCAGCTGCCCTGCGGCACTTACAGAGGAAGATGAAAGCGGAGAATGTATTCTTGATAAGACTACAAGTCTCACCATTCAAGACGGCAAAGAACATGAATGCGAATTTTCTACTGTCCGTAACGGAGCGCACATAACATTCAGAATTACGGCATGCCCACTGCACCGGACAAAACTTTTTTCCTCAGCAATTATTCTTCTGGAAGATATTACCGAAAAGAAAAAGATTGCTCAGCGAACCCAGCAAATGCGTAAGCTGGAAGCCATGAGTACTCTAGCAGCAGGCATTGCGCATGAAATTAACCAGCCACTTTCAGCGTTGCGCCTGTATGCAAGCGGACTTGATCTCATGGTGGAACAACGCGGTTCTGTTCCTGTGGATATCCTACAAGAACGTCTTGAATGGATTTTGCGGGAAACGGGCACAATTGAAGATATCATCACGCATATGCGTTCGCTTGTTCGCCATCAAGGCTCTTTTCCTTTGCAACGCTCCGATCTCAATCACGCGGTATCGCAAGCCCTGAACCTGCTGCAAAGTAAGCTTGATACCCGCGCTGTTCGCATCGAAACACAATTGCAACCGGATCTGTCTCCCGTGCTGGCGCTGCCGATTCAACTGGAACAAATTGTGATTAATATTGTAATGAATGCGGCACATGCCCTTGAAAGTATAGAAGAGGAACGACGTATTATCATTACGACCTACGACTCTGAAGATGGGTATGTCCGTCTCAGCATCGAAGATAACGGTCCGGGGTTACAGGGGCTTGGAGAAAAAATTTTCGACCCGTTTTTTACTACCAAAGAATCCGGAAAAAACATGGGGCTTGGACTTGCACTGGTTCACACCTTTGTTACCAGTTGGGAGGGAACAATTACAGCCACCTCCCCTCTCTGCGAAAACAAAGGAACAGTAATAAAAATTTCACTTCCGCAAGCTCCGGCTATTTAAGAGATCTGTATGCGAATACTCATTGTTGATGACAACCCCACCAGTTTGCAAAGCTTAAGTGTTGTTCTAACAGACTTAGGACATCAGCCTACGACATTCAGCGACCCTGTTGCTGCACTCGATCACGCAAAAGAAAATTACTATCCACTTATTATTACAGACATTAAAATGCCTGCACTGGACGGTCTGTCACTGCTTGCCAAACTTAAAGCATGCGATATGTGCCGCCAGAGTGATGTCATCATCATCACTGGTCACGGTGACATGGATACTGCAATCACAGCATTGCGAAACGGCGCATACGATTACCTGAACAAGCCTATCAACGCTCGAGAACTTGCAGCAGCAGTTGAGCGTAGTTCCGAACACCAGACGTTGCTGTTTGAAAATAATGACCTGAAGCAAAATATGGAGCAGCGTGTTGCGGAAGCGAAAGAGTCCTTGCAGGACGATTTAGAAAAAATGCGTTCGCAACTTCGAAAAGTTTCCGGCATTGGGCAAATTATTTCCGGTTCGCCCCGTATGCAGACAATTATCCGTGACGCCACCATTTTTCATCATTCTCCAGATGTACCTGTCCTTATTGAAGGTGAAACCGGCACCGGTAAAGAAGTTATCGCACGGTTGGTGCATCACGGTGACACTCATTGTGACACTCCGTTTGTTGCCCTTAACTGTTCAGCTATTGCAGAATCATTATTCGAAAGTGAACTCTTCGGCTATGAGGCAGGAGCTTATACAGGTTCTCGCGCTGGTGGCTCTGCCGGAAAACTGGAACTGGCAGGAAACGGGACTCTTTTTTTAGATGAGATTGCAGAAATGCCACTGCATTTGCAGCCCAAACTGCTCCGTGTACTGGAAGACAGAACATTCTACAGAGTGGGGGGATTGCAGAAAAAAGAATTTACCGCACGCATTGTCGGTGCTGGTAACAAAAATCTTGAGCAGATGGTTGAAGATGGGCTATTTCGTCGCGACTTATACCACAGGCTTACTGTAGGGCATCTGCGTCTACCGCCATTGCAGGAACGTCAGGAAGATCTCATTGAAATGGCAAAGCTCTTTTTGAAAAAACAGGCAAAGCGTAAGGGCAAACAATTTTCTTCCATTGCGCCAGAAACACTCACTTTGCTATGCGGATACTCTTGGCCGGGTAACGTTCGAGAACTTGAAAACACCATCGAACGTGCAGTGCTCATTCATGACGACACAATACTCAAGCCTGAGCACATTGAATTTATTAATGCCTCTCGCTCTACAAGTGCAACGCCTACGACACCATCACAAGCGCCGTCAGTGACTATCGAAGCGTCAACTATTACGCTACCGGAGCATCCGTTCAAACTGGAAGAGCTGACACAGTCAATTATTCAAGAAGCACTAGCAAAATTTAATGGAAACAAGACAAAGGCAGCTGCCTATCTTGGTATTTCCAGATACGCACTATATAGAAAGTTATCGTAGCACTCTAACCGCTGTGCGTTTTCGCACATTGTGCATTTTCGCACGTTCGATTTCGCACACTATTTTCGATAGCCATGTCATTTTCTTGAACAGGAAAATGACGACTATTTATAACACGCTGTTTTTATAATGTATTTTTTATTTTGTAAAATTTTAACCTTTTGGCACGAACAATGCTATATTGTTTGCGACGGTTGGATTGCCAGCGATTAGGCGTCCCCCCCCCCAACGTACCAACCGTCGTGCTTAGGTTCTGAATACGGTAAAGATTGTAGCTAACTTCCCCCCCTATGGCTGCAATCCGGATACCGAGGCGTAGATTCAGACCAACCTATCTTGCCCCCTGTAATCTCCCCCCGATTACAGGGGGTTATCTTTTGCAAAAACAAAAATAGCAAACACTTAAAAGTAGCTACCTACCTGAACGCCACACGCAAAGAATACCGTTTTTAAAGACAACAACTTGCCAATAAAAAGCAATATTGCGCACATAACGCGTGACAAAATATTATCTCAATTCAGAATAACCACCGCACACCGTCAAAATTATATAGCCCAACGCTATGACTGATATGAGGGTGCAATATTTGTCTTTATGACTTCAGATATATCAAGACGGGATTCAATGGCTGCTGTCAATTCACCGGTTGTATCAAAAACTGGAGAAACACTTACAAGCCATAGTGCCGCAGTGCCATCAGGGTACATGCCCTCTTCAGTCACCACAACAGGCTCTTGAGAAATAAAGACCTTGGCAACGGGGCAGTCTCCACCGGGGAACTCGCGAGTACATACATGGCGACAGGAACGACCTTCTGCAATGGCAAACGTCTCCATAAACGCGTTATTCGCATGAACAATTGTGAAAGAGGTATCTACAACAGAAACATACCCCGGCATCTCTTTAAACAGGGATTCAAAATAGGAACGCCGCTCAGTAGCATTTTGCATACGCCTGCTGAAGACTTCACCAGAGCGCACCAATGCCATCGCAAGCGCATCAAGCTCTAGTTCTTTAGGTATTTCTGTTGGAAGAGGAGCACTGCCAAGCTCTGTGGCAGTATGAGTAAGTGCTTCCAGTGGACGACAGAGAATGGACTTACATAACTTGTTGAAGAGATAATAAAAGCAGGGAACCGTAATTGCCGCACAACACGCCATGAGCCATAGAATGTCCACAGGTGTTAAAGGAGAACTTGCTGCAAGGGTAAGCAGTGCAAAAAGCACCAGCAAGCCGGAGCAACTGAAAAAAATAGCTGCCGCAACAGCAAACTTGGTCGCTATAGAGAATTTGGCATTACGAAAAAATAACAAGACAACTCTCCCCGTGTGTTTATCCACAAGATATAGCACAGCGCCGTACAGGAGCAAAATCAAATTATAATGCCGCAATATCAGCATAATAAAAAAGCGATCTCAGTTGCGTACACAAACTGAAATCGCTTTTTTCTCATAGTATTATTTAGTCGATAGCTTCGAAGTATTCTTTCTCAGCTCCACAGAGCGGGCAAACCCAATCTTCCGGAAGATCTTCAAATGCTGTTTCTGGCGGAATATTGTTATCCATATCACCAAGTTCCGGATCATACACGTATCCACAAGGGCATTCGTACTTTTTCATTTATTCCTCCACAAGGATGTCAGTTAACTATGGAAACACTATGCACATAACAACTCCCCTTAGCAAGCGAATTATCCTTGTACGCTTCTAGTGAGTACTCTTGCAGATAGCTCCCATCAACTTAACAACATAAGGTACAATATTTCGCACAATAACTTTTACCCCTGCTGCATTAGGATGATGCCCATCTTTCTGATTCAACGAATGATTCAGCGCCACCCCTTCTAAAAAAAAGGGATAAAACACCACGTTATATTTCGCAGCAAGGTCAGGAAATACCGCATCAAACTTATCTGCATACCGCTTACCGTAATGAGGAAGAGCATACATGCCAGCAAGCAATACTTTTGCATCTGCATGTTTAATTTTGCGTATCATTGCTGAAAGATTGTTTTTCATCCGAACAGTACTGCGGTGCTGCAACATATCATTCGCACCAAGTTCGACGATCACAATATCAGGACGCGTCATCAAAACCTTAGGCAGGCGAATCCGAGCATCTGCGGTTGTGTTTCCGGCAATCCCATCATTCTCAACTACAACGGAATATCCTAATTCGCGTAGCGTCTGTTGCAATACTGACGGAAACGCATTCAAACCACTGTCCAAGCCATAGCCTGAAGTTAAGCTGTCACCAAACGCGGAGATAAAGAAAATTTTCCCCGGCGGGCATACTATGCCCTGCGCTTCAGGCGTATAGTATTGTAACCCTGTTTTTGGATATATAGCAGAACGCGCTTTTTGGCTGGCATAGCTTGCTTGCGGTGTTGTAAGAGAAGAGGCTTTAGCCGGAACAGCCACTGCAATCATCTGCGAGGCAGATTGCGCACAATATGCTGCGCTACATGCAGTCACTATAAAAAACAATAACACGCCAGCATAGACGTGCCCCAACCGTATATAATGTCTCATCATCTTCTCCATAATGCTATCGTGCTGGTTCACTGTTTCAAACAGTATACACCTGACACTATGAATAAAAATGATATGAACGGAAGTTTTCGCCCTCTATTGTGCTGTTATTTCCATACGGAAAAAACATTCCCCCTGCTATAAATCTACTAATTCCACGTCATCTATTTCAATTGGTAACCCTAAGAACAGACTGCCTGTTCTGGCGAAACGGGAAACATCATCTGTCGTGAGAAACTTTGTTCTGCCGCAGGTTTCTTCGTGACGAACCAGATTGTTTTCCTGAAGGACTTTTTTTACTGCCAGCGCTGTTGTTTCTGCGGAATCGACAATATGAACAGAATCGCCGACCACATTACGAATAGACGCAGCAAGCAGAGGAAAATGTGTACAGCCAAGAACAATGGTATCCGGTGCTTTCTGCTGGGCGGTATCAAGCGGCGAAGCAAAAAGCGGATCAAGATACCGCGCGACGATACCTTCTACAAGCTCCCCATTTGTCCAGCCTTCCTCTGCAAGCGCAACAAACAGCGGACAGGGTACGCCTGTCACCTGTGCATCAGGTTTCAATGCATAAATTTCCCGCTGATATGCGTTACCGCGGATAGTGGACTCTGTTGCAAGCACAACAATGCTGCCGTTCTCTGTTGCAGCACAGCTGGCTGCCGCACCCGGCTTAACAACGCCCAGCACAGGAATATTAGGGAAAGCCTGTTGCAACGGTTCAATGGCAACAGCGCTTGCAGTGTTGCAAGCGATAACAAGCATTTTGACGCCGCGTTCTACTAGCTTTCCAGCAGCCTGCACCGCGTAGCGGACAATGGTTTCCTGACTTTTGGTTCCGTAGGGCAAACGCGCTGTATCCCCAAGATACAAAATTTCTTCGCACGGCAAGGAAGACCGCATTGCTTTGAGCACGGTCAACCCGCCAACACCGGAATCAAACAATCCAATAGGAAGAGTGGTCATTATAGTATCTCCAACATCAATGTATGTATTGATGATTTCATCTTGTCACCCTGTATGGTTGCGCTGAACTTACTCCTGCTATTCAAAAAGGCAAGCGTACCGTAGGCTACCCCAACCACTACACCATGTAGCACTATTTCTTTTATTATCAGTGCATAAGGCTCAAATATATACACGGGATACATAGAACCGAAGAACAAAATAGCGCATACTGAACACATACTACCGACTAGTATTATTGCGTATTTCAGACAAACGCCTGTACGCCGGAGGACAGTATGATGTCTATCAATGAACCCGTTCTTACTGAAGAAGAATCTATTTTTTCACGCTATATTGCTCTCGCGGGAAATCCGCTTCTACCTGTCACACCGGGAACATGTATAGGAAAAGCACTGCGCCTTGGACATTTTCATCTATCTTCGGAAATAGGCGACGAACAGGAAAAGCAAATCCTATCACACAATTATTCTATCGATTTTACCACGAACAAAATTTATGCAACTTCACTCGGTATGCTTCACATCGATAATAACAAAATCGTCGTGCGACCTATTCTATATCCTGCCAATGACGGCATGACCGTCTATGCTGACATCTACCACAAAGACTTTTCGGGAAATTCATTATTACTCAGCCACTATGCATCCGCGTTATGGCAACTGAATGTTAATACACCTATCGATACTGCCCGTTTTACTGCTGCTGCAAACAAAGCAGTCGCAAATGGCAATCCTGTACGCATGGTGCCTATATGCAAAGGTAAACCGCCAATTCATGAAGAACAGCCTGCAATCCTACCGTTATTGCCGGAGCGGGTTCTGCGCACAATGCAATCTCCATCTGACCCGATCAATTTTAAGGACAGAGGCTTTTTTGCAGAAGTTCCAGCGCACACACCTGTTGCGGTTAAAGTGCCTGCACCTGAGCCTTCAAATGGATTTGATGTATACGGCAACGCCCTGCCTGTTATGAGTCCAGATGACACAGAAAATACCACAGCAGAAGAAAAACACCTGCAAATTGGTAAGAACCTATATGGAATCATGCAGCATGGCGGACATACGGTATACTATTCCTCATGCAAAGGGTTATTGAATGTTCGTAACGATATTCTGTCCATCACAGACGTCTTACATATAGATGGCGATGTAAACATGAAGACCGGTAACATCATCGTTCAACGCGGCTCCGTGCATGTTACAGGTTCAATTACAGCTGGCTTCACAGTGGAAGCGCCACAGCATGTCATTGTTGATGGAGATATCGATCAAGGCAGTGTGTCCTGTGGTGGGGATATTTTTGTATCTGGTGCAGTCATTATGAATGAGGCAAGCACAATTACCTCTAAAGGATCAGTCTACGCAAATCACATACACAATGCAGACGTAGTTGCAGCACAAAATATTATCACAACAGGTTCGATAGTAAATTCAGAACTGACCGCCGGTAAAGCAATCCGGACATGCACAGAAAAAGGAACAGTGCTCGGAAGTACGCTTGTAGCGGGAAGCGAAATAAATATCGCAGGGGCAGGAGGAGAACACGGCACACCTCCTATCCTGATTATCACAAATGAAGCTGCCGCACAGCGCGGGGTATCTACAGCTGCGGCAGAAACAGAAGAAGCCTTAACGCAATCTATTTCAAAGCTTGATGACTGGATTAAAAGAAGTCAGGAAAAAGAGCTGACAGGAGCCATGCGTCAGCGTGCTGATACGTTATTACAAAAAGCAAAACGCATACGGAAGTCTATTGCGAACAAGGTCACCCCGCAATTCACTCATCCTGCGCATCGTGTTATTATTCGCGGCACAGTTGCAGCCGGAACGCTTGTAACAATGCATGGACAAACGCTCACTATTGAGCACCCTCTTCCCAAATTAACGATGGAGCTAGAAAACCATAAACGTGCCGTCAGAAGCCAGCAGGCTACGCAGAGCTAAGAGCAAATATAGCGTTTCCAGAACCTTTTGATGCCGCTGCGCATGAGACGGATAGGGTGAAAAGTTTCCGGTGTAAGTTGCGCTGGAAGGATAAATCCGCTCGCATCAAACTCCTGCGGCGTTGCCAAAACATATTCCAACTGCTCTTCAAACGCACCACGTACATTACGCCGTCGAAGCTCACGCCATAGCGGCATTTCATCAGCCTTAGTTCCCAAAAGAGTGTACAGTGCCGTATCAAGCGAAACCGGATCGCCAGCTGCGCCAATCAACCCCAAAGCATACGGATCGCCACCGCTGGGTCCTGTTTTATGCATACACGTAATGCCATCAACAACGCTCACCGATTGCGGCAAAGCCAATGCAACATCCACGAGTAACTCTCTAAATGCATTTGCCTTGTCCCCATGCGTCGAATGCGCAATTGCTTTGCGGACACCGCTCACACATCCAAATAGATTTTTCACAGCAAAAGTCGCACGCATTTGCGTATGTGCTTTAATACGCGGCACATTCAGTAGCAAATCGCACTCAAGCGCATTACGGGATATGCCAATAGCATTCCCGCTTGGAAATTTAACACAAACAGGAGAGTCCAAGGTTATAAGCGGCACACCGAGTCTATCTAACCCTTCCATAAGCCCAATACTTTTTGCAACCGACAGCGCAGAGCCAAACGCAGGCGAATCACCCACGGTAACCGAACAATTTTGCTCTAACAGAACTTCACATACAGCTTCAACAACAGTTGGATTTGTACAACAAAGTCCCGTGCTATCTGCTTTAAGAAAATTCGGTTTAACAAGTACTTTTGTTCCAGCTGATGGAAAAAACTGTATGCCCTGCAAACAATTTCGCACAGCCTTCAATACAATCTCGTATTCGTATTCCGCACAATGAGCCAACGTAACCGGAATTAAGCCGGTCATCTGCTGTTCTGCTTTAGTCAATCACAACCTCGCACTGTACTAAAAATCATACTACTGATTAGCCGTAGCCCACAAAGCACTCCATTAGGATAGAGCATACATATTATTACTCTCCCCTGCCCCCCTTTGTCATCAAAAAAGCACTTACTTCCTTTTAGTTGCCTTCAAACTCATTTCGGAAGCAAATTGACTATTTCACTTTTCTCGCAATTACCGCGATCTCAGGTGATTCAGAAGAAAAAGGTGAGCCTGCAACATCAGAATAGAATTCTTCGACGATAAATCCGTTTTCTTCAAACTCGTTCTTTAACAACTCTTGATTGAAGTATTGAAGCCAATTGTAGACAACACGGCATCTCGTTTCTTCGAGTATTGTGTATTTATCTAAGGTAATTTTCTCGTTGGTATATTTAAACGTGTTCAGGAATGCATAATATTTTTCAGGCGACCAAAAATGATCGTACTGATTTAGCTCATATGTTGTAATTTCCTCTTTTTTATCGAACTCAGTTAAGGAATACACATCTAGTAACACTGCTCCGTCAGGCTTCAACTGCTCACGAAACGTAGCAAGTAACGTTTTCCTTTGGACAGGACTCAATGCACAGTAATCACAGAAAATCATCATGATGAGATCGAACCTTTTTTTCGTTTCAAACTCTAGATAATTTTTCCGGATATACTCAATATTCAGATCTTTTTTATCCGCAACCATTCTAGCATGTGCGATTGATCTCTTTGAAAAGTCAATTCCTGTAACATCAGCGCCATTCTCAGCAAGCAAGGTTGTATACAAACCCGGCCCGCACCCAAAATCAGCAATACTTGTGCCCATATTTATTCCAAAATGAGACACTATCCATTGCACAGAGCGGACAATAAAATCTTTGTTTCGGGACGACAGGTCAACAGAATCGTTTAAGTGGCATTCAAGCATTTTCATCGACGTATGCTCATCAGTCCACAACTCTTCCGCTGTATAGAACTCAAACGGTTCAGGCTTGTTATTAATGTCTTCCAAAAGTTGATATAGATGCGACTGTGCTTCACTACTTTTTGACATGCTACTCTCCAGTACTCTCGATCAAAAAACTAAAATTTTTTGTGACTGACATTATAACTGTAAGATCATACAACAGCTGCATAATTCTTACGACTTTTACGTACGATATTATCAAGTTCAGATAAAAGAGAGTAGGTGCAATTTATGAAGCATACTCAATACATAGACACATTAATCCTTAAACAACTCACTCCAGAAAGACATACCATTGGGGCAATTAAAGACACAAATATTGTGGAAAATGTTGTCTGGCACCAGCATAAGGAAACAGAAATCATTTATATGGAACGTGCGTATGGCACCTTTTTTCTAGGCGACAGTCTGATTTCGTTTAACCCAGAAGATGAATCCAGCATTATCATTTTGCTAGGAAGCTTGCTTGCGCACTCATTCTTCTACCATCCGAATAGAACACTAGACCATTCTGAAGAAAGTAATGTCATCTCAATACTTTTTCATACTGAAACACTAGGTGAAGGCTTTTTCGACTTGCCTGAGATGCAGGCTGCAAAGCAACTTATTGGCAAGGCAAACTGCGCGTACATAGTTACGAAAGATGCAGTGGGGGACATAGCTATTTTAATGGAAGAACTTTGCAAATCAGAAGGAATACATAGGCTGACTTGCTTTCTACAGATACTAGATCTGATTACAAAACAAGATACCATTACCCAACTTACCGGACATACATTAGCAAATGAAAAGATCGGAAATGACCTCCTGACCAATATTATTCAGTACATACACGAGAACTACCAAAAAGAACTTTCTCTACGTGAAACTGCCAGCAGGTATCATATGTCTGTTTCTGCGTTCTGCTCATTCTTCAAAAAATACACAGGTCAAACGTTTGTTGAATTCCTCAATCGACTGAGAATAAGCAAAGCATGTGAAAAAATGTTGACTTGTAATGACGACATCACATCTATTGCTTATACCTGTGGCTTCAACAACTTATCCAATTTCAACCGTCGTTTTAAACAATTTAAGGAAGAGACCCCACGCAGCTATCGATCACGCTACAAGGTATCGGAATAACCACCTCAGTTGACCATCTTGTTTGTACTCTTCATACTACGGATACGACGTATCATTTTACTTCCATTCAGAATTTAAAATAACTAATGAGCACAAACCAAAAAGACTGGGCTAAGCTATGGAAGCCTGTAAAAGAAAGTAGAGTTTCGCTCTATAAAGCGAAATTCCAGACGTTTTCATTCAAAAAGCACAGCCACGAGCATTATGCATTGGGTGTCATAGAAGATGGTGTCCAGCAATTCCGTCTTAAAGGTACCAAATGTGTTGCCCCAGCTTCGGCGATAATTGCTATAAACCCAGATGAAGTTCATGACGGAGAGTCTGCTGTTCCAGCGGGGTGCCGGTACAGAGTCGCATATTTTAATGATGATATGCTCAGTGAAATCCTATTCGGACTATACAAAACCAGACGCT
This sequence comes from Halodesulfovibrio sp., assembly GCF_025210605.1. NCBI lineage: Bacteria > Pseudomonadati > Thermodesulfobacteriota > Desulfovibrionia > Desulfovibrionales > Desulfovibrionaceae > Halodesulfovibrio > Halodesulfovibrio sp. Next base: position 135,538 of record NZ_JAOARI010000002.1, read on the forward strand.
ATGCGTCCTACTTTAAGTCTCCAGTGATTGCCGACCAGAATATCTCTTCTGCCTTACTTAATGCTCACCTGTTTATGGAAAAAACAACAGATATTTTGGCAGCTGAAACGTTAATGATGCAGGTAGTCGCAGAATTCTTTTTGCGTCACAGCGACAACCGCCGATCACCACGCCCGATCAGTCGAAACACCTGCGCCGTGAATAACGCTATACAATACATACGCCAGCACGCCGCTGACACTATTTCTCTTGATGACATTGCGTCTGTGGCGGGGCTTTCCCCTTACTATTTTTTACGCCAGTTCAAAGCGATAACAGGGCTTCCACCTCACGCCTATCTTATGCAGTGTCGTGTATATCTGGCGAGGCATGCAATCGACCAAGGATGTTCACTTGTGGACGCCGCTTTTAATGCAGGCTTTGCAGACCAAGCACATTTCTCCCGCAGTTTTAAAGCAATTCATGGCTTTTCCCCAAGCCAATATAAAAAATGCCTACAAGGCTAGCAGATCTTTTTTCTGATCAAAAAAAAAAGCAATTTTATTCAAGAGTATTTTTCATCCAAAGACTATTCACAGGAGCAAGCAATGCCTGCACTCTGCATAACTTCAGATATGGCAGACCAATCTGTGGCATGCAGCAATATACAACTTTGATTTACCATAAGGTTGATTTACGATGAAAAATACTATCGATAGAGAATCTGCAATTGTACTTTTACAAAAATACGTTCGATCTAAAACTGTGTACTTTCACTCCATAGAAAGTGAAGCGATCATGCGCAATGTTGCACAAAAATTACAGGCTACCCACCCCGAAGAAAATATAGACATTGATTTATGGGCGATTACTGCGCTGCTGCACGACTTAGACAGCGAACTCACCACTGAAGACTTAGCCAGACATGGGGTTGAAACAGTCGAATTACTTCAAAAAGAAGGCTATGAAATTCCAGAAATGTTCCAAGCCATTCTGGCTCACACAGAAGCTTTAGGGTTTTCTGAAATAAAACGAACCACCAAGATGGATTATGCGCTTGCGGCTTCTGAAAACATGACTGGTATCATCTCTGCCTACGTCAAAATGCGTCCAACCAAAAAGATTGATGGGCTTAAAGCAAAATCAATCACAAAGAAAATTAAAGACCGCTCATTCGCTGCCTCTGTCAACAGAGAGTTCATTAATGACGTCGACAAACACCTCGGGCTTGACCGAAGTGAGTTTGTCACCCTTTCAATAGACGCCATGACAGAAATAGCAGACCAAATTGGAATGTAGCACTCTGCCCGCACTGCCGGTGTGTAACTCTCCATATTACAACCCCAATGCGCATGGTGCTAAGGCAGAGTAATCGAGCATACATGCCGCGAACTATATTTGATAAAAAAGCAGGTCTCATAATACGTAATGAGACCTGCTTTATATTGCTATCGTATTACTTGAATCGTAATTCTAGCGTATTGTTATGGAACAAGTGGTTAATTTGTGAGTTATCAAAAACGGCGATGCCAAATGGATATGCTTTGGATTTATCGACAAACTGTACATCCTGAGTATCTGCGTTTTCGCCTTCAGTTTTTAATGCGCGCACAACTTCAAGTGTCCACTGACCATCTTTGTACTCAATGCGCGAAAGGATGTCTGCTCTACCGCCTCGCATCGGGGAAATGGAAATCCCGGGAACAACATCTCCTGCTTTAAAGTTATCCACAAATGGTACTTTTTTATCTGGAGTTACGTAGTAACGCTCATCTGCTGTCGGGTTTAAGTTCATGAATGCCGGTGCGGACTTATCCGCGTTATCGTTATTTTTGTAACCGCCCTTTCCGGTATCCCCTTTTCTACCCCAGCTTTTATTCTTTTTCGGATCAGTATTGCTGTCCACGTACTGGTCATCAAACATTCCCATCGGCATAGATCGAACATATTTTGCATGCCACATATCGATGGTTTCCCCCTCAGACGGAGTGAACTTTCTGCCCGCAGACTTGTCCCCTTTGATGTCAAGATGGCAGGAGATCATACACCCTTCATTTTCGAAGCCTTTTGTATTGATATTCCAGTAGATAGAAAACTTATCTTCGTAAAACGTGTTTTCATGTCCAGTTGTATCTTTGTTAGCTAACTTTTTCCAACTTCCATCTTTTTGCTTCACCCAAGGAAAACGAGCAAGGCTTTGGGTCGGGTCTTTATAGGTAATAAGGAAGTAGACATTCTTATCGTCATGCAGCGATTTAATATGAACATCAGCTTCCTGCATCCCCTTATACCCGTTGTTTGGCTCATACACGAGATTATCAACGGTAACCACAATCTCTTTGGCTTTATCCCAAGCCTTTTCAGCCGTTCCATCAAGTACAATTGGCTTATCTGTTCGAGTACTGAAAAGAGTCTGGTCAGCAGCCATAGCTGAAGTACTCAACACAACCAAAGCCGCAGCAAAAAATAGCACTAATTTTTTCATACATTCTCCACCTAATTTATTTCTCAATTCCACCTAGACAGAACGACTCATCTTTTTTTTGAAGAGTTGACCGCCTCATCAAATGATATTGACTTTCAAAATCGAGTGAAGAGCTAGCAAGACTTATTTAGACTTTCAAGCAAAAATATGAACACATCTTCATACATAAAATTAATAGTTCAATTTTATTACCTGTTTTTTTTGTAATCAGTTGAAAAAAAGATGTTAACAAAGAAAGCACTAACTTTAAAACGTTACCGTGAATACAACCTAGCAATGCAAAATCAAAAAAATGTATAAATCTGTAATCATCTTTTATTATTACAAGATTAATGAACGAGATACGCTGAATTAAAGCACTACGAATAATTTGATTACACTTGACCGCTAACAATCTGTTTGTAATAGATAATTAGTGGATTATCCTCAAAGAACATTCGTGTTACAATCCAAGTAAGATAGGAGACTGAACATGGCTGATTTAAAAGATATGTATCAATGTCAGGTAAGTAACTGCGGATACGTATATGACCCTGATAAAGGCGAACCAAAGACAAACACTCCTCCGGGAACAGCATTTAAAGATCTTCCTGCTGATTGGAAATGCCCTTTCTGTGGATCTTCCCCAAAAACATTCAGACCGTTGGCAGGTCCCGGTTCCGTTATTGAAGAAGGCAGTTAACAACTGTCAGTGAGTGGACAAATTTTTTACCTGTTCGATGCTGACACTCCTTCCTAGTCTACCACTCCGCAGCCACTGCAACTTCAGTTTCGCCATGCGATATCTGCACACAGTTTCGATAGACTTCAGTGTACTGACCTCACCTTACTTAGAAGCAATTAACGACAATGCTTCACACTGCACACAAAAAACTCCATCGAAGTTACGATGGAGTTTTTATTTACAATGCCCTAATCGGCTGCCTTGCCCTACCTCTCTTATTCTAAAGCAGACAAAATAGAATCCGTCAGCTTGCCAAACTCTGGCATAGCACGCGAACGAGGACGTGGCATATCGACTGTCAGTACATCACGAATCGTACCGGGGTGATGCGACATTATCACTATCCTATCAGCAAGATACACGGCTTCATCAACACTATGGGTCACAAAAAGAATCGTTTTTTGTGTCACTTCCCAAATCCGCAATAATTCCCGCTGCAAAAGAATACGAGTATGGGCATCCAACGCACCGAAAGGCTCATCCATGAGAAGAACATCCGGATCGTTTGCAAGGGCGCGAGCAATAGCTACACGCTGACGCATGCCGCCTGAAAGTTCATGCGGGTACGCATCTGCAAAATCGGGCATGCCTACTATATCCAGATACTCTTTCGCCTTTTCCCGTCTCTCAGCTTTGGATATACCGGCAAATTCCAACCCTGCGGCAATATTATCAAGAACCGAAAGCCAAGGAAATAGTGAGTATTCCTGAAAAACCATCCCCACTTCTTTCCCCGGTTTAGTCACCGGTTCACCCCGATATTGAACAGTACCGGCGGTTGCCTTTTCCAAACCGGCAATAATGCGGAGTGCGGTGGACTTGCCACAGCCGGACGGTCCTACAATGCACACAAATTCGTTGGCTGAAACATCCAGATCAATGCCATCGACAGCTGTAAGTTGCTCGCCTCGCTCCGTTGTAAATGCTTTCGTCAGCCCTGTAACATGGATAACGCTATTTGCTGTATCACACATACTACTTACCCTGTCTGCGCCATGAATATTTCTTTTTTTCAAATTTCCGGAACATCAAATCCATTACGGCACCGACAACACCAATTGATATCATACCTGCAATAACAATATCTGTAGAAGCCAACGTATACGCATGGGTAATCAAATACCCCACTCCGGATAGTGACCCCGGAAGCATTTCCGCAGACACAAGGCACATCCATGCAATGCCAAGTCCAATGCGCATACCGGTTATTATGGATGGCATAGCCGCTGGAATAAGCACCTTAATAAATATCTGCTGTTCGCTGGCACCAAGGACGCGTGCAGAGTCAATTAACGTCTTATTGACTCCTGTAACACCGTGCAATGTCGCAGTGAGAATAGGATAAAACGCTCCGATAAAAATGATGAACACCATGGAAAACTTGATGTTGTTCAAATAGATGTACGCCTGCCCTGTTTCAACGCCGAGAACGGTTGCGAAGCTGGAAACACCGCACCACGCCATCACCAGCGGAACCCACGCTAACGGCGGAATTGGTCGAAATAGATTAAGGAAGTTATTGAAAAGCTTAAAGGCAATACCATAATACCCCATAACCACCCCCAACGGGATGGCAATCATAGCTGCGACCAAGTACCCAATGACAACGCGCACAAGGCTGACCAAAACATTTTCAGCCAGTGACCCCATGCTGATAACATCCGCCAGCGGCTGCATCAGCAAATCCAACACTTGCTCTACTGATGGCAAAATAACTTGGTTGCTTATCTGTGCTGCTGCCATCATCCAAAGCCCAATAAACAATATGGGGGTAATAAACGGTACTACCTGAGGGATAACAAGCGCTCTGCTCCGCTGCATAATACTGCTTCCTTCAATAAAGAACGGCGGCTCCCGAAAGTGCCGCCGTTCTTTTGTGGTTTCTGAGAATTAGTTCTCGTTCAGTGTCTTTTTAATGAATCTGAAGTCAAACAATGTAGGGGTTGCAGCTGTAAGATCCGCACTTTTTAAAGAGCCTTTCAGCTTTTTCATGCTCTGCAACATGTTGAGGAACATGCCCTCACCTTTGAGCCATTTTTCTGTAGGATTAGCAGAGTACACAATGGTAGATTTTTTCACTGCTTCAACAGGAACACCAATCCAGTTGCCGGAAATTTTCGCGGTTTCAACTTTGTGCTCATTAGCCCATGCACAAGCATGCGCCATCAAATCTGTGATTCCCTGAACAACTTCCGGGTTAGATGCTGTAACTTTTTCGCTGGCTCCCATAACGCAACATGGAAAATCTTCCCACTGTCCTGCTGGAGGAAGCTCACGGGAGTTCAAGCCAATGTGCCCAACATGTTTGTGTTCTGATACTACAGGGTGCGGAGCAGGTCCTACCCAGCAATCAACCTGATTACTTACGAGTGCAGGAATAAGGTTGGATGTAGATTTGAGATCAACAAGAAGGATGTCTGCATCTGCGTCGTTAGCATTCTGGGAAATTTTGTACCCAGCATTGTGGAGCGCACCTTCAAAAGCGATGCGAGGAGCGCTGGTTGGTGAATGGTATCCAATTCGGACTGGTTTCTTAGAGTTTTCGATAAGAGCTTTCACATCATTCCAGCCCTTAATTTTACTACCCTGCGGGAAAACCATGCTCATGCCGTCAACATGTAACGGGCAGAGAATTTTCATTTTGGTACCTTTATCAATGCCGCTCATGAAAGCAGTACTGGATGCCAAACCGAAATCAAGACGTTCCTGAGCAAAAAGAGTGGTTGTTTCAGAACCACTCTTAGAAACAATCAAGTTGATAACAGCAAGTGACTTACCGTCTTTTGAAATAAGTTCGTACTTCTGCTTCGGAACCATTTCTTTAAAATATGCGCCAGATTCTTTGAACGCCTCACCTTTCATTGCCGCAACCATCAGCGGAGTGTGGTGGGTTGTAAAAATATACCCCATGTACAAACGAGGTGTTTTTTTAGTCGCCGCAATGGAATTGTCTGCACTAAACATAAGTGCAGAGCAAAGCACCGCAGCAAGCAGAATAAGCATTTTTCCGCGTTTCAAAAGTGTGTTGCCAAACATACTACTTCTCCGAATGTTAGAGTTAAAGATCGATCAATTCCAAGTAAGCTTCAATACGAGTTCGCAATTGCTCCACATCCGAATCTGAATAGTCCGTTTCAAGATGTAATGAAGGGACTTCCAGAGATTCTTCCACCCATTTTTGAACTGAATACGCTTCAGTATTATAGGTGTGACATCCCAACCATGAGAGGTCGATTACGCCGTCAACCGCATACTGAGTTCCAAGCTCCCTGATGCTCTCCCTGCGACCGGGGTTAGGCGACATACAGGAACAAGGAATACCAAGGTACCGTTCAGCGAGGGCTTCGTAAGGAGATGAATTTTCATCTACGAGCAGATCAAGCCCCTTAGCGCCAGTACAGTTTTCCATACACACAACCCGAGCGCCCAGCTCTTCAGCGATGCGGATAACTTTTTCCGACCCTTTACCCACAGGAACACCAGTAAGCATGATACGAGGACTACGCTTAGGCGCTGGCTGCGGTTGCTCCAAGTACGCACACAGCTTCTGTTCAAGCGCATCCAGCAGTTCAAGATATCTTTCGACATCTACAACAAAGCCCTTGCTCTCCTGAACCGCCAAAAGATCAGCACCACGCAGCGGTGAATGCTCAGCAGCAGCCAGAAGCATCACCTGCGAGAGTTTGGTTCGCATTTGGTTATGGAGTTCGATTTGATGCTGAAGTTCTTTTGGATCAATTGAGCTTGCACCGTGTTCGACGAGGAACGTTTCCAGCTCATGCAACGAATCGACCCAGTAACGACGCACAGCTTCGCCTTCCTGAGTGTGGGGCAGTTGCATTACGTGCATAGGTTTTAACTCACCCATCAACTCGTACATTTTCTTTTTACCGTCACAGGTAGATTCAGCAGCGAGTACATCGGACAAGCTGAAAAATGGGCAGTTGTCGGTGATGGCGTAGCCGTAGCTGGACTTGATAAGCGGGCAAAGGCTGGCTGGAAGGTGGTTTTCCGCTGCCTGAATAGGCGCGTGACGCTTACCGCAAAGCCCTACCGGAATAGCACCAGCAGCGCGAATAAGCTCACTTGGTGCATAGATACAGTAGACTCCGACAACAAGTCCGCCTTGTTCTTTAAAGTCGTCAAACTCAGCGATGCTTTGTTCGGGAATAGATTTGAATCTGTCGATGCATGCGAATAATTCTTCGGTTGTAGACATAGTGTATTTTGCCTTTGATACTAGGGTGTGTTCCTAGATTGTATACACTGAGATACTAGATAACTTTTTTGCCCTTGCAGGGCAGAAGTGAAAAATATGTTGAAGGCGTAGCAAGGCTACTTGCAAACAGATTTATTGCTGATAGCGCAGAGGCAAAAAGGAAGCAGCACACGTTTGCAATTTAGAAACACACCCTGGTAGTCTGGAGGTTTTTTGTCGAATGCAATTGACCAGATAGGGCACCATAAATCAAATACATAGAATTAATAGCAAACACTGAATCGTATTCACCCTTTCTATCCATACCTACTTGTAACATTTGACAATATATCTTTGAGTTGAGCTTACGTATTCTCAATGCGGACATTCCGTAGCGGCCCCTCATTTCAAAAGAAACATGATAATTTTATATTTTTTTACATAACTGTTTTCAATTCTATATGAAAATGCAGGCTGAATCACTTCAGCCTGCACCGTATTGTAAACCCTATCTATGGTTCAGTTGCCACAGTAAACATCATGGCATCTTTGTAAGAGATGTTATGCGGAGTACGCCTGCTCTGCCCAAAGGCTCGCCCCAAAGGCGCCGCACATATCGGGCTGGTCTGCTATGCACACAGGTGCTTCGTCACCAAGTTCCTGTTGCAGCAAAGTGCGGATGCACACATTGTTTGCGACACCGCCAGAAAAGACCAGCGGAGTCTTCAACCCTATGCGTTTCAGCATAGTGCTAGTGCGCCGCACAACTGCCTGATGCAAAGCCAACGCAATATCGGAAGGTGAAACACCTTGCGCCATAAGCGACGTAGCTTCTGTTTCTGCAAACACGGTACACATGCTGTTAATTACAGGCGGGTTAGTTCCCTCCATCGCATAGGTACCAAACGCCTCAACATCCATTTGAAAAACCGTAGCAGTGTATTCCAAAAACTTTCCAGTTCCCGCTGCACACCGGTCATTCATCTCAAATTTAAGCACCTTGCCCTTATCATTGAGTGCGATTGCCTTTGTATCCTGTCCGCCAATGTCGAGAACTGTACGGGCTTCTGGAAAGAATGCGTGAGCACCAATGGCATGGGCTTTTATCTCCGTAATAGTTTGCACTTCATACGGAAGATCAAGATTCTTCACTAACTCGCGACCATAGCCAGTTGCCGCGAGCATTTTGGGTGCGTGCCCGCGCAATATTTTTTGGCATTGCTCAAGTGGTGAAAACGTGGTGGGCATACGAATGCTGTCGATAATTTTCCCATCCTGCTGCATCACCAACTCAATAGAGCGTGAGCCAATATCTATTCCGGCAAACATGGTTAGTCTAACATCTCAACGAAGGCTTCTACGCGAGTTTTCAACTGCTCAACATCTTCCATGCTGTAGTCAGTTTCGATGCTCAACATAGGGATACCCTTTTCTGACAGCACAGTATCAAGTTTAATTGCTTCGTGTGCATATGGCTGACAGAAAGATAAGGCATAGTGAATGACACCATCAGCATTGAGTTCTTTTGCCATGCGCTCCACATTATCCATGCGTTCATTGTTTGGAGTAAAGCATGCACAGTCAATTTTCATGTAGCGCTCAGTGATTGCATCCATCAAGCCATCAAGAGTATCTGGAGACTCATCAACCAAGTCTCTGACGTTACGTGAACCGATGCAAGACTCTTCGCCGACGATTACAGCATTGGAACTTTCCATTACGTATGGCAATTTCCAGTTAGGAACAGCCATTGGACAGCCTGACACTAATAAACGCTTTGTTCCAGCTGGTGCAATGCCTTCATTTTTAGCAATGCGTTCTTCAATCTGATCACAAAGGGTGTTGATTGACTGTGTGAAACGCTCAGGATCATCATAAAAAGATACCTGATTGATAAGCAGTGCGTCGCGTCCTGAAATCGGAGCAGGATCAGCTGCACGCAGGCGGGCAAGACGCTGCAACGCTTTGCGTTTTGCATTCACGATAGCGATTGATTTTTTCAAATTTTCTACGGTTATTTCTGTACCAGTCAGTTCTTCCAGCATTTTTTTGTATCGAAGAACTTCTGATTTAAACAACGCCGTTGCATCTGCGGTTTTTGTCTGCGGCACTTCCATAATATGCATAGGAACATGCTTGCTGAATGCTTCATATGCTTTTTTCTTGCCGTCGCATGTTGTTTCGCCAACAACCACATCACAAGATTCAGTATACGGACAGATACGTGCGAGCTTAAACCCTATGAAAGATTTAATGAGTGCGCAGGTGTTACGCGGAACAAGCTTTTCTGCTTCTTCTGTTCCTGCATCTGCACCAGAGCACAGTCCTACATGCACTGCGTTTGCCGCCAGAGTGAGCTCTTCAGGAACAAATACGCAAAAAGTGCCAATAACTTTTTTACCCGCAGCTTTTGCATCCTGAAGCTCTTTAATACGCAAACCATGTACTTCGGAAAGAACAAAGTCGAGGTACTCCATACCAGTCAATCTATTTTGCTGGGAAAGATAAATATCCCCATAGAATTTCCCCAAAACTTCAAGCAATCCGTCATGGGCAGATATGTCCAGATTCAATTTTTCCCACATGGCTGTGTATGCAGCTTCGCTCATTTTTCCTCCAAGGTAGTAAATGTTCCACCCGCTATACATCCGCAAAACCACTTGAACAAATTGATAAAACAAATAGAAAGTTATTTGTTTTATCAAAAATCATAATGATGAAAACCAGTTATTATGCTTCATAACCAATCAACTACGAAAGCTAACTAAAGCCTTAATCATCTAAAAAGGGGATAAGCGACAACTTTATCTATCCCTTTTTTAGATATTTTTGGTATTGCAACTGTAGACAACCATTATTGACGAGTTCCCCTGTAAAGCTTACGTAGAACCTTTAATTCCTCACGCTACACTACTATCTATAGCCGAATAAACATCATGCTGTGCTAAAAGCATGTTGCTGAAAAAGCACAAAGCTATCGGGTGTACTTCTCTGCCTGCAAATAAAACAAAAAGCGCGACCAATCTTACTCTTAACTAAACGCACCTGCCTCATCTTCTTCTCTGTCATGCAATAGAATAAAGAGGTTCTTAACTCATGCTCAATGCATAATTGTGTTCAACCGTGCATAATATTTCGTAATAATCCTATTTCTCGATATACCAACACAATATTTTTTGCTCTCTATTTCCAACCACTAGTTTTACTACAACAGATTATTAATCAGCATCATACGTAATTGATGCAGCAATATGTTATACCATAGTTTTTTGCAGTACGTATCCATATACCATGTGGTTGTTGTAAAAAATTATGGCCTGCTTTAAGAAGTGCATACGTTCGCTTTATAACTATAGCTTATTAGTAATTGGTACTGACAAGGCCATTTTAGACAAGCAATGAATCACAACATACTAGGACACAGGTTGGCTCTGTATGATTCAACAGGTAACTACTGAAAATTCTTTCGCTGAATACCAAGCGCTTACCGAAAAACTTTCGAAAATCATGCTCTGTCTCGATGAGAGAACGCATTTAGATATCGAAAGTGTCATATTGGATGCGCTGGAACAACTCACCGACCTGCTTGGATGTGAATACGGACGTATGGCGGCTCACGGCAACGATATCAGCACAATCAATCAAGAATATTATTCCGCATCAGACGGCAAGGTACATGCAGCCCCCGAAACTGCAAAAGAAATCGAGCAATCAGCACTCAAACAATTACGTACCTACTCTTTTGTCGCCAACGATATATCTATTACGCTTGAACTTACTGATTGCCCTTCTCATAGGTACACATCAGCAGCTCTTGAAGATTTTTTGCATAAACTGTCACTCCTGCTGAAATACAAACAGCAACAAAAAAGCTTTGCTGCTATCAACAAAGAAATGCAGCGCTATCGACTCAGTATTGAGTCGGCATTTGACAGCATCCCTGATGGTATCGTCATATTCTCACGTAATTATGCAATTACGTACGCAAACAAAGCGTTCCTCCAGCAGACCGGAAAATCATTCGATCAGGTGCAAAACCAAACATTGGAAGAATGCATGGGCGCAGCGGCTATGCCGTTTTTAAGTGTTTCCAGACAGACAATGGAGCTTGGTCGTCCGACAACACATTTTAGAACCACCCTGCTTACACTTCATGGGGAAGAGCGTAAATTTGAGTTAAACGCCGCACCCATTGGGGAAAACGAGCTGAGCGTTGACGGCGTAATTCTTGTAATCAAAGACATTACGCGGCTCGTTGCCTTGGAAGAAAATTTAATCCCGCACTATGAATGCGGGGATATGATCGGAGAAAGCAAGGCGTTCTCCAAAGTCGCAGCTATTATCAACAGACTTAGCGAAACCGACACCACTGTACTTGTCACTGGTGAATCCGGAACCGGTAAAGAACTAGTTACAGAAGCGTTACACTTTAAAGGCCCGCGGGCAGATCACCCTCTTATCAAAGTGAACTGTACAGCACTGTCCGAAGCATTACTGGAAAGTGAACTTTTCGGGCATATTAAAGGAGCCTTTACCGGTGCAATTCGAGAATCTGAAGGACGAATTGCTGCCGCCGAGGGTGGTACACTTTTTCTTGATGAAATTGGTGACATTTCACCTCAAATTCAAATCAAGCTCCTCCGTTTTCTTGAAAACAAGGAATACGAGCGAGTGGGTTGCACTGAAACACGCAAAGCTAACGTTCGAGTTGTAACCGCTACAAATGCCGATCTGCTGGCAAAAGTGCGGGAAGGAACTTTCCGTGAAGATCTTTATTATAGGTTGAATGTATTCCCTATCGAGCTTCCGCCTCTACGTGAACGTAAAGAAGATATCCCGTTATTAGCACACCACTTTTTAGAATATTTCAATGTTGAATTCGGCAGATCAGTTTTATCTATCTGTCCTGAATGTATCCGGTCACTTGTAGAATATTCATGGCCGGGGAACGTACGTGAACTACGCCATGTTATAGAATATGCATTTGTACTGTGCACAGGCAGCACGCTTAACGCAAAGCACTTCCCTCTTCCAATTATTGAGCAGCGAATCGAAGATGTTGTTATAGAAGAGAAGCCAAGCCATACACCAGAACAAATGGTTGTAAAACAACTACTTAGCAGTCCCCCTGCTCAAGTAGAAGAAAAACAGACGCTCAGCATTGAATTGGTGCAACAAGCTCTGGATGCAGCTGGTGGCAAGAAAGCAAAAGCTGCCAGAATGTTAGGTGTCAGCCGAACAACTCTGTATCGTTGGTTACAGAAGCAAGCCTAGCACAACCCCTCGATTTACAAACGAATTCATACAATTTCTTTTTTTGCTTTTTAAAGTGTAACCCCCTGTAACATGTATGTTACAGGGGGTTACACTTTTGAAACACTTTACAGTTACACTTTTGGGACACTTTTAAATCTCACTGTATAACTCGTTAAAAAAAAACAACAAACACTGTCAATTTTTTTGGAATACTCCTTGCTTAAGGTAAGTAATCTTCGGAGGTTGGAAATGTCAGGACAATATTGTCAAAAGCTAACACCCAATCAGTACAGTTCGTTTCTTGAAAAAAATACCGGACTCGTTGTTATTGGCTACCTTTCGACTGACCTGCTCGCCAGTCGTCAAACTCAAATACTAGTCAATACAGCACAGGCGATGGGAGGCAGAGCACGCTTTGCCGTTCTGCACCCTGCTTACAGTGCATATTTTGAAAATGCACTGAAGCTGGAAGGCAGCCCTACCTATCTGCTGTTTTTTTCAGGCGTCGAACAGCGCAGATTCCTTGGCGCAGTAGATTACGAGGACTTACGAGAACTCATCTACGGTCCAGCGGGTGATGTAGCTGTGTAGACACAATTTTTGAGTGTTCTATCAAGTTATTTTATATGCAAGGGAGTGTTCATTTAATGTCTGTTTTTAAAGATAAAAACAAAATCGAGGCTATGAGTCGACGAAAGTTACTCAAAAATGGTGGGGCAATCGCTGCCGGTAGCCTGCTTTTCGGCGCAGGTACTGCACTGGCAAGCGAAAAATCTCCATCTGTTCGTTCTGAACTTCCTACTACTAAGTGGGATGCAGAATTTGACGTGCTGGTTGTAGGTAGTGGCTTTGCTGCTCTTGCTGCTGCTATCGAAGCGCGTCGCAAAGGTCTTGATGTTATGATCGTGGAAAAAATGCGCGTAGTTGGCGGCAACTCATGCATTAACGGCGGTCTGTTTGCAGTAGCCGGAAGTGATCTGCAAAAGAAAGAAGGCGTACGCGACAGCATCGACACCATGGTGAACGACATGCTCGCTGCGGGACGCGGTATCAACCACGTTGAGCTTACCAAAACTATCGCTGAAGGTTCTATGGAAGCTTACAACTTCGCGGTAGATTGCGGCGCTATCTTCAAACCAAAACTTTCCTGGCTCGGTGGTCACTCCGTAGCCCGTACATATCTCACACACAATGCATCAGGTTCCGGCATTGTACGCCCTCTTGTTAACACTGCTCGTGCAGAAGGCGTTGTGCTCCGCACCGGATGTAAAATGTTAGACTTCATCGTAAACGATGACAGCAAAATTGTTGGCATGCGTGTACGAGACAACTACCGCTTCCCAGATGAAGAAAGCGGACAGATTCGTTACTTCAAAGCCCGTCGCGGTGTTGTTCTGGCATCCGGTGGTTTCAGTCAGGATGCTAAGTTCCGCGCAACACAGGATCCTCGTCTTGCTGGTGAAATTGATAGTACAAACCAGCTCGGTGCAACTGGCGAAGCAATGCGTGCTGCATTCCGCGCTGGCGCTATTCCTGTGCAGATGTCACTCATTCAGCTTGGTCCTTGGGCTTCTCCTGATGAGCAGGGCTTTGGTGTTGCTTCCATGTTTAACATCCAGTCCGGTTTCCGTTACGGGGTAATGGTTGAACGTGCTACAGGTAAACGTTTTGTAAACGAACTTGCTGACCGTAAAACCCGTGCTGACGCTATGCTCACAAAAATCAGTGACAGCGGCGAACCTGACTACCCAATCATTGTTGTAGACAGTAAAGGCGCAGAAGCATGTCCTACACTCGACCGCTGCTTGAAATACAAAGTTGTCGGTGAGTTCTCTACAATCAACGAGTTAGCGAACTTCTACAAAGTTCCTGCGGATTCTCTCGAAAAAACAATCCAGAATTACAACAAGTATGTTGCTGACAAGCATGATCCAGAATTCGGCAAGCCGCTTTCTACTGCTACACCTATTGTAAAAGCACCTTTCTACGCTGTTCGCGGCTGGCCGAAGGTTCACCACTGCATGGGCGGTGTACAGATTGATACAAAAGGTCATGTGCTTCATTCGCAGACATTCAAACCAATCGACGGTCTGTATGCTGCTGGCGAAGTTACCGGTGGTCCTCACGGTGCAAGCCGACTTGGTAGCTGCGCTATTACCGACTGCCTTGTAATGGGACGCATTGCCGGTAAAAACATTGCCGACAATGAGCCTAGTTAGTCACTGTTGTAACTGCATTGAAAGAGAAGAATAATGAGTAAAAAAGTAATAGTACTATTGGCACTTGTACTTGTTGCAGTATGCTGCATCGTGGCAAATGCAAATTCAAACAAGGAAGCCGAGAAGCCGACCAAGGCTGAAGTTGTATTGAAAAAAAATCGTGTTCGTCAGAACGCAATCACATGGATGGACAGCAATTTGTTCGGCAAATTACCTGTGAAAAAATTCCATGAAAAAATTCACCAGAACGGTGCTAACTGTGAATACTGCCACGGCGTAGTTTCACCAGTAGAACCAGCAGACATCAAAAATTGTTTCCAGTGTCACGGTACACCGGAAGATATTGCAAAAAGAACAGAGAAGTTAGAGCCAAACCCTCACAATTCTCCGCATTGGGGAACAGAGCTTCCATGTGATTCCTGCCACAAAGAGCACGGCAAATCAGAGTTTTATTGTAAGAATTGTCACCACTTCGACTATCAGGTTCCTTAAGCAAGAGTACAGGAGATATGCAAATGGTAAAAAGAGCATTTGCCCTGTGCATAACATGCTCGCTGATAGCCTTCTGGTGCTGTACAGCTTTGGCTGTACCAACAGAACCTGATGAAACAGCGAAGTTTTATGCCAAGGCCAAAACATTACAGCAGAATGCTGACATCGCGAATGAGCGCTGTATGTCGTGTCATGGCGACAGTTCAATCAATGATAAGTGGAGAACCGACAGAGGTCGCAAGCTACAGCTGTATGTGGATCCTGTAGCATACCGCAACTCTGTCCACGGTGGTCAGCAGTGCCAAAGCTGCCACCTTGGCAAAAACGAAGCAGCATTCGATACCGCTCCTCACCAGTTTAAAGGTAAGCCAGCGGAAAAAGAATGCAGCACCTGTCACGGTAAGTTTTTCGAAGATATCTACAACCAGACACACGAAAGCTACCACTACAAAGCTATTGTTAAAAAAGGTAAGGAATTTACCTGTTCATCATGTCATGATGCACACGTATTTACGCTTCCTTCCCGTACAGAAGACATTCCGGCAAATATAGAGCAGGCAAACAAGGCATGTATTCAATGTCACTCTGATTTGCGCGGATATGAAAAACTGACTGACAAAAAGCTTCTCGATCAGGATATGTCTCACTGGTTCTTGCCGAACAAAAAACAGCATTTCGCTTCAGTACGATGTGTTGATTGTCACGGTATGATGGGCGGAACAGTTGTTCACACCATTGAACCAGTAGAAAATATCAAAGTCGATTGTGGTCGCTGTCACACCGAAAAAACTGCCATCACTTCAACTCTGTACAAGTACAGAAGTGAACAGCGCGCATTCTCGCTGTTAAACAAAAATGTTTTTGATGATTCCGAACTCGTCAAAAAGAACAAGGATGCGATTGCCGAACGTAAAGACCGAGCAGATTCCCCATTCGGCTTTATGAACGCCGGTTTGCTTAAAAACGAATATGTAATTGGAATTACCCAGTCCACAATGCTTAATGAAGGCTTTTTCTCCGCCGTTATTGCATTGCTTCTTGTCATTGCCGCCCACACAGCAGCTCGCGTGCTCGGCACCCGCGCTGTCTACGGACATGGTAAAGAAGAATTAATGTTCCCTACAGCAATCCGCGTATGGCACTGGTTGAACGTACTGTTGTTTGCAGCTCTCATTGTGAGTGGTTTTGCAATGCATTACAGCTCCATAATGGGCTTCAAGGCAGCGCAATACATCCATAACCTGTTTGCACCTGCACTGGTTGTTCTGTGGATATGGCAAGTACTCTACTTGGCAGCATCTGGACAGATCAAGCAGTACGCTCCGGGTAAAGGATTTATTGGAGCTTTGCTTAAACAGACCCGTTACTACGTATGGGGTATGTTTAAAGGCGAACACAGCCCTGCGGGACACAGTGTAGACAACCGTCTTAACCCATTACAGAAAGTAGCTTACGTGAGCGTCTTCTTCGTTGCACTGCCTGTACTTATTCTTTCAGGTCTTGCACTGATGTTCAGCGCGCACCTTCCTGAAGTGATCATGGGATACGACGCGAAATGGTTAGTCTCAACCGTACACGTCGGAGTATCATTCTTCTTGGTATTGTTTGTTGTTGTGCACTTATACTTATGCACAACAGGACATAGCGTTTTCGCTTTAATCAAGAGCATGGTAACCGGCAAGGCTATCACTCACCATCCTAAAAAGTAATCTTCAGCCTCGCTAAGCAGAAGATACCTTCATCAAATGCCCGCCATGGTCTCATGGCGGGCATCGTATTTTGATATGCCGTAATAAAAAAGAGAGTATCCAATCTGCATCGCCTGCGGTCTATATCACACTCCACTGGATACAAGACACCATCAGCAGCCAAATCATTCTATGAAACATGTACCTGTGCCGGGTCTTCTCCTTCCCGACATCAACTCAATTCTTTTTTACAGCAGAAACCTTGCGGATAACGTCTTAAGATAATCCACGTTTGGAAGCTTTAAGCGGGTTAATTTTCTTAGTGGTCGTTGTTACAAGCTTAATTTTGTTTCTGTTCTCTTCAAACATATCCAATGGAGAGAAACCAAGTTTTTCCAGCTTCTCTACAACATACGTACGATCTTTTGCATAACGGTTCGTATCCGCAAGTCCGGTATCAATCCGCTCTTGAGTCGTGAAGTACAATCCATTTGAATCAATCGCGACAAACAATGACTTACCGTCTTCTTCGATTGTCTGAATAATCATATCTTGTGTTGTTCCGAATCGATTTATTCGTGCCATATGAATCTCCCACGTTTTTTTATACGGATATTGAAATTGATAATCAAAGTCAACCAGAAGTAGAGACATAAAACAAACCAAAAACAGAGTGCAGTGCACCTGCACCCAGCTGTTATCTAATACTAAAGATACTGCCGAAGACAATTATAGTACGTATTTTTTCTACACAGAAAAGCGGCATATCCGCTTGAAATAAGAGCATGCGGCAATACCGCGGCAAAGCGTGGAACCCGTTATAGCTGGTGGATTAACATTGACACTAAAAGGCATCCACATACTATATTGGTTATCTCTGTTGAATCCAAAATTCTAGACCCAATATAGTTATGGAGAGTATTATGGATACAAACAAGTTAAATCCTTGGAACTGGCTTAAAAAAGAGGATGAAGAAATAGCTACGTTGCCGACAAAACAGCGTAAATCAGGTCAGCAAGACAGCCCAATGCCATCATCGTTGCGGAGTCTTCATGATGAAATAGACAGGCTCTTTGACAAGGCTTTCCATGGAATAAATTTTCCGTCTTCATTATTCGATAAAGAATCTTTCTCTATGCTGAAAGAAGGCACATTGAAACCTAACGTTGACATATCCGGCACTGATACTGAATATACCATTACTGCGGAACTTCCCGGTATGACAGACGAAGATATCTCCATTGAACTGAAAGGAGATGCATTGGTTTTGAAAGGTGAAAAGCGTCAGGAAAAAAAATCGGAAGAAGAAGGGTACTACAGGGTTGAACGAAGTTACGGTTCATTCCTGCGTGTACTCAATATTCCGCAAGATGCCGATGCTGAAGGCATTAAAGCCAAATACGAACATGGCGTGCTCGCTATCACCTTACCTCGAAAGGTTGAAGCAATTCCTGAAACCAAAAAAATTAGCATTGAACAACAGTAGGTAGAATTCATCAACACGAAAGCAGGCAGATCGCTGCCTGCTTTTTTATTGTCTTCTACTTTGCCTAGTTAGCAGACATCTGTCTCCATCTTCCGGCTAGCACATGCTGAACAATGCAACCAGTGCGGTTACTTCATTGGTATTGCGTACTAAACAATCTTGTCTAATTTTATGGTAGAGCAGCATATCTCTTTCTAATATCTTTGCTGCTATAAATCTTCGTTCAAAAAAAATATCTTCAACAGCATAAAACTACAGACAAAATCATCCCTTCAGCCCCTTCTTTATTTTCATATTCTCATTACGAAAAATCACGAAATTTTGTGATTTAGAATCACGGAATATCGTGATTTACCAAATTTACGTGATGCGTATTTCTGCAAAATCGCTGCAAACCAGCGGTTTTCCCTATCAAACAGAATGGCATGCACATTGCTCTTATAGAGTAACTACAGCTGACACCCGAATGCTCACTTTCAGGAGTATACGCCATAGGAAGGACTCCCTACGTTCCATCCACTCCTGAAAGTAAGCACCATTCAGCTAAATCAGGTGCCAACCCCCAATGCACAAAGCACCTGACGTCCAGCGCAACACCTTTCGCAAGGCTTAACCTAAAGAGGAGTTTCGAACATGGAAAAAAAACACACCCATAGCCACGATCATCTTGGCTGCGATCACGACCATCATCATGACCATTCCCACGATCCAAACGATTTTACAGATTATATGGCTGCGGTAAAAGAATACCGTGATTCTTTTGCCACTAAGCAAGAAGTGATGGAACAGGCTCCAGACCCTGCTGTTAGGGAAATGGTTGCCTATATGGACAGTATTGGTTGTGAAAACTGTTTCGACCGTTTCGATAAACAAAAACCACACTGTACCTTCGGACTGGCGGGGGTATGTTGTAGAATCTGCTCCCTCGGTCCTTGTAAAATTACTGCAAAATCACCTCGCGGTACATGTGGCGCTAACGCTGACCTTATTGTAGCACGAAACATGGTACGCGCTGCTGCTGGTGGCGTTGCCGGACATGGTGCACGCGCACGCGAAGTAATGCTTACCCTACGGAAAGCTGCCTACGGTGAAATTGATCTTCCTATTGAAGGAAAAGACAAAGTCATGGCTGTTTCCAATCTGTACGGTCTTGATACCGAGAACAAGACTGTGGAAGCATTGGCTGGCGAAATCGCAGATATCCTTCTTGAGGATATGAGCCGTACCGTTCCTGGTAAGCATAGAACTCTTGAAGCTCTGGCTTCTCCTGAAAGAAAAAAGGTATGGGAAGAGCTGGGTATTATTCCTGTCGGTTCTTATCATGAAGTGTTCGAAGCACTCCATTCGACTACTGTTGGAACACAGGGTGACTGGCGCAAGGCGATGGATCAGTTCCTCCGTCTCGGATTGACCTTCTCCATGAACAGCGTAGTTGGCGGCTCCATCGCGAGTGACTGTCTCTACGGTATTCCTACACGCAGTACAGTAAAAGCAAACGTTGGTGCGTTAAAGAAAAACCACGTAAACATAGCAGTTCACGGCCATGCTCCAATGCTTGCAATGGAAGTAGTTAAAACTGCCCGTACCGATAAGTTTATACAAATGGCGAAAGAAGCTGGCGCTGATGGAATTCAGTTCTACGGCATCTGCTGCTCCGGTCTTTCAAGCATGTACCGCCTTGGCGGTGTTATTCCTCTTTCCAACGCTAACGGTTCTGAACTGGTTGTTGCTACTGGTGCTCTTGACCTTTGGCTTGCAGATATCCAAGAAGTTTTCCCGGGTATTATGGATGTTGCTAACTGCTTCAAAACTGTTGTTGTTACAACAAACGAATCCAACAGATTGCCTGGTGCTGAGCACATTGGATACAAACGAGATTTGTCCGACATGGACAAACTCCCTGAACTTGCGGATAGAATTGTTACCCGCGCCATCGAAAGCTACAAAAACCGTGTTGATGTAAAACGCCGCATCCCTCCATTTGAAGTAGAAGCGGAAGTTGGATTCGGTCTTGAATATCTTTCAGAATACTATGGTGGCAGCGTGAAGCCGATTGCCGATGCATTAAAAGAAGGCAAACTCCTCGGCATTATTAACCTTGCAGGCTGTACAAACACACGTATTGTTTTTGAAAAAGCAATTGTTGATATCGTGGACATTCTGCTTAAAAACAACATTCTCGTGTTTGCAAACGGTTGTGCAGCATTCCCAATGACCAAACTGGGCTACTGTTCCGTTGAAGGACAAAAGTACTGTGGTCAAAGCCTTAAAGACTTCCTCGGTTCCGATATGCCTCCTGTATGGCATTTCGGTGAATGTATCGACAACGCGCACGCTGTCGCCACCTTCGGTACACTAGCCGGTATACTTGAACAGCCGATTAAAAACTTGCCGTTCGCTGAAGTAACACCAGAATGGTCTAACGAAAAAGGCGTAGGTGCTGCCCTCGCATTCCGCATGCTCGGCTTCGACTCCTACCACTGTGTCCATGCACCTGTAGAAGGTTCTAAAAAAGTTAAAGAATTCCTCTACGGTGGCACAAGTGAACTGCTCGGTTCCTGCATGAACGTTGATCCTGATCCGGTCAAAGTTGCAAATATGATTATTGCTGACTTCAAAAAAGCTCGGGAAAAAATGGGATGGGACTAACCGGAAGTAATTTCGCTGCATCTTCCGACACAATAACCAGACACCATTGGTAAGCTGCATTCAGCTGTCACAGCTTACCCCATAGTGACAAAGTGCTTCTATAAACGTCCGCCTCCGGCAGTTTCTGCCAAGTACAGAACAACCTGTGGCGGACGTTTTTTAGCATCAAGAGCAGCCCCGAAAGCAAATGCTCTACCAGTCATCAGCATCATTTTTACATAGGGAGGCATGCGCCATGCAAACTCCGAAGTCAGTACAAATAAAAATGACCTCCTTTAACAGGCAGGCATTTTCTAAAGAGATCTATCGCCCCGGAGTGATCTCTTTATCACGTATTATATGGGGATCTATTGGAAGCGCTCTCCTCTTAGGGCTTGTTGCGCTATTATCTGGAATCACAGGTGTTGCAGTCCTTTTCCCACCACTGGCGGCGACGTGTTTTATTAATTCTACCTGTGTCTTTCTTCGTGTGGCACGACCAAAATCAGTCATTGTTGGTCACTTTGTCGCCTCGTATTGCGGGCTGGCAGGTGTCTGGACGGGAACAATGCTAGGTGCGGGAACCGAATTTGAAATCCCCCTCAAGCTGGGATTTGCCATGCTATATGCAGCAATATTTATGCAAATATTCGATGCAGACCACCCTCCTGCGGCGGCAACAGCAGCTATTCCTGCAATACTTCCGCTCCCGATGTCTGACTTCCTTTTCCCGCTTTACATGGCGTGGGGCGGAACACTTACAGTACTTTTCGCGCTGCTTTGGAATAGAGTCTGGATGGAATTTCCGGCAAAAGATATTGATAACACCACAAAGTGCGCCGGATTATTTATGGATAAGCCGCAAGTGGTTGGGATGAGCATCTGCATGCTGAGCTTCGCGCTCATGTGCTGCAAAGAAACTTTTGAAACAATATATGTGATAGGATTGGCAGGAATGGTGACAGGTGTACTGGTATTAGGCACGCATCATTTTTGGCATCTTCTTCCTATTAAAAATCTGCTCAAGCTGCTGGACAAAATCATGAAGCAACGAGTTCAAACCTAAAAAGCTAAACCAACCGTACTCACGAGCGAGCTAAACAACACAGAGGAAGCACACAATACTATTTTGCGAGGTTATATTTCTTGATTCGAGTCGCCAGCGTCGTTGCCTTGATACCTAACAGTTCCGCAGCACCATTAGGGCCGTAGATTTTCCAGTTACATCGTTCAAGGGCACGCTTTGTATTCTCAATTTGCAACTGCTTTACTTCCTGCTCAGTAAAAAGCCGCTCGTGATTATGCGACACATCGCGTGATGCATTTTTTTCCTGTAACGCTCCTGAAGCGTTAGGCAACTCAAGATGATTTGATTCAGCATTGCTGGATATTGCAAACCGCTCAACAATATTTTGTAGCTCTCGCACATTACCCGGCCAACGATATTCCATTAATTGCTGTATATGCTCTGAAGAAAACTGACGCGAAGGGCGGTTCATATTTTCAAGACACCGGGCAAGAAAATAGTTTGCAAGCGGCTCAATGTCTTCTGGACGTTCCCGCAACGGCGGAACCACAATCGGAAAAACATTCAACCGGAAATAAAGATCTTCTCTAAAATTACCTTTTTCAATTTCGAGATGTAAATTCTTATTGGTTGCCGCTATAATTCTTGTATCTACAGTACGGGTTTGCTCTTCACCCACGCGCTGATACTCACGCTCCTGCAACACGCGCAGCAGTTGCGCTTGATATTCTATAGGTATTTCCCCTATTTCATCTAAAAAGAGCGTTCCTGTATGCGCAGCTGCGAAAAGCCCTTCACGATGTGACACTGCTCCAGTAAACGCACCACGGGTATGCCCAAAAAATTCGCTAGCAAACAACTCTCTGGAAATTGATGCACAGTTCACTTTTATAAGTGGTTTATTCTTACGCTGGCTCCGTGCATGCACTTCACGGGCTACAAGTTCTTTGCCTGTGCCGGATTCTCCAAGAATAAGAACATTTGCATCCGTTGCGGCAACAAGCTCTATTTGCTTAAACACATGTTGCAGTGCCGCGCTTTTTCCGATGAACCGACCATATGATGATGTATTGGAAAGCTCTTTACGAAGAAATTCGTTCTCACCTTCTAACTGTTTTTTCAGTTGTGAGATTTTCTCGAAGGCTTCTGCATTCGCTAGTGTTGACGCGGCATGGTTTGCAATTATCCGCAAAACATCAAGCACCTGCGGTGTTAATTCTGACAAGGTAAAGACTGCAATAACACCAAGGACTTCTCCTTGAAAAAGCATCGGCTGCCCTGCAAACCCTTTAATACCCTCTTTTTTTGCCCATTCAGGGTGCGCAATCCATTTACTATCTTCTTCAATAGAAGGCACAACAACAGGCTCCCCCGTTGCAGCAATGTGCCCGACTTTACGAGCACCTAATGGGAAGCGTTTGTGTGCTCCATTAATTCGAGACCAGTCTTCTGAACCGTTGTATATGGATTTTCCGGCACTTGCGACTAAATGCAGACAAGAATTTTTGTCATAGCATTCATCAGCAACAAGGCATTCAGAACAAACATCTCCTTTAGCCTTCAGCCAGATACGAACTAAAGAAATATGTTTGAATTGCGATAACTTGCTCACAACTAGATCAAAAAGCGATTTAGTCGTACGCTGCTGTCCCATTTCGAGCAACAGCGATTGAACAGCGTCATTATTAAAATGAAAGGCATTGTCCATATTCATACTCAAAAGGTATAACAAGGTAATTGCTAATACAATAGGTAAAAACAATTCAACTGTACTTAACAGCATCACCATCAACAGATCTTTTCTAGTGCACCTAACTTGCTGCTTATTCTGCAATCAGCCACTCTTGTGCTTACTATTTTTCAAATGATAGGTGTTGCACACAAAAAAAACATCTGTAATACCCCCACCACAATAGTCTTTCTACCGCCGTACACCTACCAAAAACAAGTATTCTATACGGAATTGTAACAACGCATCATGTAAGCGGCATCGCAATCAAGACAAGTATTTCTCGTATAATCAACTGGCATTAATAGTTTATTTTCTGTATTGCAGTGGATAACCCCATCAGGTAATCCTTATCCATAAAAACTGATAGAGCTTTTTGCTGCGTGCAGATGGCATGAGAGCAAGAAAGTAGATATAACACGCACAGCAGCCTGAAAAATAGGGATCATAACTCGTATAAAATGACCACAAACACACCTACAACTGCCACCTGCCAATATTGCGGTTTAACGCAACAACTCCCCGCAATGGATGCAGATAGCAAAGCTGTGTGCATCCGTTGCCAATCTGTGCTGTATCATAAAACCAATGATACAAAACAAAGAACATTAGCACTTGCAATTACGGGTGTTATTCTTTTCATCATAGCCAACAGTTACCCGTTTCTTTCCATGGACTTGGAAGGACGTGTTCAGGAAACAACACTACTGACCGGTATGATCTGGCTATTTAAGCACAACATGCTGGGGCTTTCAGTTCTTGTTATTGGCACAAGTGTTATCGTTCCTCTTCTGCAACTTTCTTCATTGATATATATACTCCTGCCCATGCAATTCGGAAAATTAGCGCCTAAAACAGAAGTTGTCCTCCGAGTTCTTCGGCACGCTATGCCGTGGAGTATGATGGAAGTATTCTTGCTGGGTATCCTTGTCTCCATGATTAAGCTCACAAAAATGGCGATAATTACCCCCGGCATAGCTATATGGGCGTATTCCGCTTTGATTGTTGTTCTTATCAGCGCAATTGCAGGGTTCAATCCTGACAATGTATGGTGCAGGATTCCCGTTCAACCTTCGGATACAGATCAGGACGCATGTAGGGATTCCTGTACAATAACGTGCCATAGCTGCTCACTTGAAAGCACCGCATCGGTAGAACACAAAACAACCTGCCCTCGCTGCGGTTGCGGGTTACATCATCGCAAACCGAACAGTCTGCAAAGGACGACCGCCTTGGTAGTGGCAGCGATCATCCTATATATCCCTGCGAACCTGCTCCCGATAACTATTTCAAGCAAACTTGGTGTTGCTCACCCAGACACAATTTTAAGCGGCGCAATCCATTTTATGATGACAGGAGCATGGCACATTGCTCTCATCATTTTTGTTGCCAGCATACTTATTCCTCTTATCAAGCTGATTACACTCAGCTACCTGCTCATTTCCATACGGTTCCGGCATCAATGGAAACCTGAAGCCCGTACCAGACTCTACCGCTTCACAGAAGCTGTCGGACGCTGGTCTATGGTGGACGTATTCGTTGTCACCGTTCTCGTAGCACTCGTTCAGCTAGAGCCATTTGCTCTTGTTGAAGCTGGTTCCGGCGTTGCGTATTTTGCAGCCGTCGTTGTAATAACCATGATTGCAGCAGAAAGCTTTGACCCTAGACTCATATGGGATCAGAAGGATTAAAATATGACAGAAGAAAACACAGCCTCTTCACTTTCAACAGAGCTTCCGCAAGCTACTGTCTGTAAAAAGAAAAGCATATCTCTTATATGGGTTGTCCCGCTTGCTGCTCTGATTATCGGTATCGGGCTGGCTTACAATACAATGATGGCAAAAGGTCCCACAGTTACAATCACCTTTGCCTCAGTAGAGGGTGTTGAAGCTGGAAAAACCAAAGTAAAATATAAAGATGTTGAAATCGGTAAGGTCACGAACGTCGAACTGGCCGAAGATTTCAAGCGAGTCAGAGTCACTGTCTCGCTTGTAAAAGAAGCTGATGCCTACATGACCAACCACACCAGTTTCTGGATTGTCCGTCCCCGCTTAAGCGGTGGCAATGTTACAGGACTGGGCACACTGCTTTCAGGTGCCTATATTGCTGTCGATCCGGGGAAAGGTGAAACATCACAGTATGAATTTACCGGTCTTGAAATTCCTCCTGTAGTAACAGGCGGCACCCCCGGAAAATTATTTACCCTCAAAGCGCTTGAGTTGGGGTCTCTGGATTACGGATCACCCATTTACTACCGTGGAATCACCGTGGGACAGGTTGTTGGATACAATCTGCAAAAAGGTGGCAAAGGTGTTGATGTAACAATTTTTATTAAAGAACCTTACGACACCTATGTAAAAGATTCTTCCCGCTTCTGGCTGGCTTCCGGCGTTGATCTAACAATGGATGCCAACGGCGTCAGCGTTGATACTGCGTCAATGGTCAGCCTGCTTATAGGTGGAATCACGCTCAATAACCCAGATTACATGCAAGGCACTCCTGTTGCGGACGCGGGTGATATTTTTCAACTGTATCCAACCCGTGATGCTGCAATGACAAGGCAGTTTGCGCAAAAAGAATACTTTTTGCTTAAATTCAACCAGTCAGTTCGGGGACTTACCATTGGTGCACCTGTAGAATTTAAAGGGTTCCCAGTTGGACGCGTTGTTGATGTAGGCATCGAGTTTGACTGGACAAAAAAACAAGTACTGGTTCCAGTCCGTATTGAAATTGAAAGCGAACGGTTACGAAAAATTGCTGCTGAAACAGGTACAGATACGACAGAAGCTATGCTCAATCTTCTTGTTGAACAAGGTCTCCGCGGACAATTGCGTACAGGAAACCTGCTTACAGGAAAACTTTTTGTTGCGCTTGATTTCTTCAGTAAAGTCTCGCCAGCCAAGGTTGTGGTTCAGAATGGCATTACAGAAATTCCAACAACTGCAACACCAATTGAAGAACTCACAAGCAACATGACAGCCTTGCTTGAAAAATTGCAAAAAATTCCGATGAAAGAAATCGGAAACAACGCTATTGAAACGCTTCAGGGTATTAAAAAAGCAAGTAATAAACTGGAAAAGCTCGCTGACTCTGATGAATTACGCCTGACATTCCAACGCGCAAGACAGACAATGGAAGAAGCAAATTCACTGCTTTCAAAAGATTCTACCACTATTGTAGAACTGCAACGCGCTCTGCGTGAAATGAGTGAAGCTGCACGGGCTGTGCGCTCTCTGGCAGATCAACTGGAACGTCACCCTGAATCATTAATCCGCGGTAAGGAGGCAAGATAGTGCCCAAACAACTCACAGGTCTTATTCTTTTGGCAGGATTTTGCATGATGCTGACAGGCTGCGGGAAAGGTTCCCCGCCATCGTCGTATTATATTCTCACAAGCTCAAGCCAGATGACTTCTGCCATACAACCGATTGAAGACATTTCTGTCGGCGTTGGACCAGTGAGCATTCCCGGATACTTGGATCGGTCTCAGATTGTCACCACGACGGGATCAAACAGTATTACGATTCACGAATACCAGCGGTGGGGAAATTCATTTAAAGCACAGGTAGAAGAAACACTTGCAGAAAACATTTCTATCCTTCTGCAAACTCCGCAAGTTACTGTGTTTCCGTGGGAACGCGCTCTGCGCCCTAAGTATCAGGTCTTTTTAACTATCCGCAAGTTTGAAGGAGAAGCAACTGGCAACGTGACCTTGGACGCAATTTGGCAAATTGCGAATGTACGCACAGACAAATCGCTTCTTACACGAAGGTTTATGCAATCATTTCCGGTAGCAGGAAACAGTATGAGCGCCTATGTTCAGACACAAAGCAACGCGCTGGATGCACTGAGTAAAGAAATAGTGAAAGGATTGGAAGCCGTCGCTCACTCCAAGTAATCATTTTATATATGCAGAATCACAGGTTACGCAGCAATAAACACATGGAGTGCATATGATAGGAAGTCTGCTTGAATTTCTCCCTCTTACCATGTTTTTAGTTACAATGCGTAACCTACCCTCTTCATATGAAGACTATTGGTTATTCACCTACGGCATGAGCGCCATTGCGGCTATATTCTGTATTGGGTTTAAACTAACACGCCGTGAGTTTCAGAATAAAATTTTGCTTGGCATTAATTGCTATGTCATTTCCGGCGCTGTTGCCATTACTGCCAACCAACTATGGCTGTTACAGTTTTATAGCTCGTTGCAATCAGCTGCTATGTTATTATGGATAATGGGTACAGGCTGCTGCGCGCTCCTGTTTTCAAATTGGTTTCCAGATACGTTACGCCACGCTAAACATCTTCGCCTGTACGAAGCGCTGATGAGCCTTATGACAATTGGAGCATTCGCACTTGCGTTCAGCTATCCCAACGATCGCTTATTGTCTGAAACAATTCCATTTTCCAGTCTTTTCATCGCATATTACATGCTGGCATCCCGCTTAGTGCCTGCGCAAGCATCAAAATAGTTGATAAATAACAAAGGCAGCCTGAAAGTATTTCAGCCTGCCTTTGCTTTGAACATATTATTCTACATCTTCAATTGATTCATACTGCTCACCGACTATCTGCTTCCCTGCCATGCTTTTTTCAAATTGTATCCCCCACTCTTTCATTGCGGTAAAAATCGGGATAACTGACTCTCCAAGCTCCGTGAGGGCGTATTCCACTCGTGGTGGAACTTCATTATACGCAGTTCGGGAGATAAGATTATCAGCTTCCAGTTCCCGCAATTGCTTTGTCAGCATGCGCTGAGTGATTCCGGGCATTGTTTTGCGTAGTGCTCCGAACCGCAGCACTTTTTCAATCCATAGATGATATAATATTATCGGCTTCCATTTTCCACCGATCACTTGCAGAGTAAGCTCGAAAAAGCAACGATAGCTTCTGCCATCCAGTTCCTTCACGTCGCATCTTTTAATCATATTTTCCCCAACAGTACCCTGTGTGATACTAACGCACAAAAAAAACCGTACTTGTACATTTTCAAATATATGTCACTATCGCTTAATCCAGATAGTGTTTTTACCTCGTAGCAGCACTTCTTCATATAACGCATACTAAGTTAGATAAGGACAATAAACAATGTACGTACTTGCCATCAACGGAAGTCCTCGCAAAGGGGGCAACACAGAAATTTTACTGCAAAAGGCATTAGCTCCATTAGCAAACCAAGGTTGGGAAACAGAGCTTGTTCAAGTCGGCGGGAAAAAGCTCAAAGGCTGTATTGCATGCGGTAAATGTTTCGAAAACAAAGATAACAACTGTATTATCAAAAACGACATGTTTAACGAACTATTCGAGAAAGCGCTTCGCGCAGACGCGATTATCCTTGGTACTCCAACCTACTTTACAGACGTTTCCGCAGAGCTAAAGGGGCTTATTGACCGTATGGGAATGGTTGCCCTTGCTAATGGTCGCAAGCTTGCAGGTAAAATTGGAGCAGCAGTTGTTGCTGTACGACGCGGTGGAGCTACCCACGCATTCGACAGTATCAACCACATGTACCTTATGTCACAAATGATCGTACCTGGTTCAATTTACTGGAACCTTGGTGTCGGTCTTGCGCCGGGTGATGTGAAAAACGATGCAGAAGCTATGGCAAACATGGAAAGCCTCGGTGAGACAATTCACTGGCTTGGAACTGCTATGAAACCACATAAAGAGTCATTCCCTGTTTCTACATTCGGCAGCAGAGAATAAACTCAACCAGCTCTAAAAAAGAAAAAGCGGCATACTGAAAATTCAGCATGCCGCTTTTCTATATCATCAACGCTTTTTTTGCCGTGCAATGAGCAACCAGCGCACAAGCACAAAAGATTACGCTTTAGAAAGAGCTTCTACACCAGGGAGCTTCTTGCCTTCGAGGAATTCAAGAGAAGCACCGCCACCGGTGGAAACATGAGATACTGCTTCAGAAAGACCAGCTTTCTCAATAGCAGATGCAGAATCACCACCGCCGATAACGGTAATGCTGCCTTTAGTAGTTGCTTCTGCGAGTGCTTCTGCCACAGCAAAAGTACCTTTTGCAGATGCATCAATTTCAAAAACACCCATTGGACCGTTCCACACAACTGTGCCGGACTTTTCGATAATGTTTTTGAACACGTTCATGGTATCAGGACCGATATCAACAGCCATGAGACCTTCTGTAATTGCATCTTCCGCTACGATTGCTTCACTACCGATTTCGCGTGCATCGAAATCAAGTTTATCTGTCACAAGGTAGTCTGTAGGAAGAAGAATTTTACCTTCACCAAGTTCAAGAAGTTCTTTAGCGAGAGGCAATTTTTCATCTTCGCAAAGAGAATTACCGATTTCGCGACCTTGAGCTTTAAGGAAGGTACACGCCATGCCGCCGCCGATAATCAGGCTATCAACTTTTGGCAGAAGTGCTTTAATTACATCAATTTTACCGGAAATTTTTGCACCGCCGATAATGGCAGTAAATGGACGCTTAGGTTCAGCAAGAGCGCCACCGAGGAAATCCAGTTCCTTTTTAAGCAGGTAACCACATGCACAAGTATCCATGTACTGTGTAATACCTTCGGTGGAAGCATGCGCACGGTGCGCAGTGCCGAATGCGTCGTTAACGTACAGTTCTGCAAGCTCAGAAAGCTGTTTTGCAAATTCTGGATCGTTATCTGTTTCTGCTTTGTGGAAACGCAGGTTTTCGAGAAGAAGTACGTCGCCGGAAGCAAGCTTTTCTACTGCTTTTTTGGCAACATCACCAACGCAGTCATCAGCAAATGCAACTGGTTTTCCCAACAGCTCTGCAAGGCGCTCCGCAACAGGTTTAAGGCTCAACGCCTCTACACGCTGTCCTTTCGGGCGTCCAAGGTGAGACATAAGAATAACTTTTGCGCCCTCATCCACGAGATGGGAAATGGTTGGAAGAGCTGCACGGATGCGTTTATCGTTATCAACTGCGCCGTCTTTAAGCGGTACGTTGAAGTCTACGCGTACGATTACAGTTTTCTCTTCACAATTGAGATCGTTGATAAAAAGTTTGTCCATGTTCGATGCCTCGTAATAAGTGATAATTTAGTTGTGAACAGCCCGATATAAATCACAGCGGCTCACCTTTTACAAGGCAAGCCGCTGTGTTTATTTCATATGGAACTAGTTAGCAGCTACGTGTGCAAGCAGGTCGAGAACTTTACAGGAGTAACCCCATTCGTTGTCGTACCATGCGATAAGTTTAACAAAATTATCGTTAAGAGCAATACCAGCTTCTGCATCAAAAACAGATGTGCAAGGTTCACCAACAAAGTCAGTGGAAACAACAGCATCTTCAGTGTATGCGAGAATGCCTTTAAGCTCATTTTCAGAAGCTTTTTTCACTGCTGCTTTAATTTCTTCGTAAGTAGCAGGCTTTTCGAGACGGCATGTGAGGTCAACTACAGACACGTCTGGAGTTGGAACACGGAAAGACATACCTGTAAGCTTACCGTTAAGAGAAGGAATTACTTTACCAACAGCTTTTGCAGCACCTGTAGAACTTGGAATGATGTTCTGGCCAGCACCACGACCACCGCGCCAGTCTTTGCAAGAAGGACCGTCAACGGTTTTCTGAGTAGCTGTGGTAGCGTGAACAGTAGTCATAAGACCTTCCACAATGCCGAATGCGTTGTGTACAACGTGTGCAAGCGGAGCAAGGCAGTTAGTAGTACAGGAAGCGTTAGAAACGATGTCCTGTCCTGCGTATTCATTGTGGTTAACACCCATAACGAACATAGGAGTTGCATCTTTAGAAGGAGCAGAAAGGATAACTTTCTTTGCACCAGCTTTGATGTGACCACGAGCAGATTCATCAGTGAGGAAGAAACCTGTAGATTCTACAACGTATTCTGCACCGATTGCATCCCATGCAAGTTTGTCAGGGCAACATTCGCTGGTTACGCGGATAGTTTTACCATTAACAACAAGGTTGCCGTCTACAACTTCAACAGTACCGTTGAAACGACCGTGAGTGGAGTCGTACTTGAGCATGTAAGCGATGTAATCAACATCGATAAGGTCGTTAATACCAACTACTTCAATATCATCACGCTGAGTTGCAGCCCTGAAAACAAGGCGGCCTATACGGCCAAAGCCGTTAATACCGATTTTAATCATGGTGTTCTTTTTCTTGTGCTAAATGGTTACTTTCATACCGGAACAAATGTAACAGTACAATTCTGAAACATTACTGTAACAACGTATGGGCGAACACGTTTTACTCCGGCACCTATGCCTTACGTAGCTTCTTCATTATTGGAATTGCTAACAGCACAAACTCAAATGAACTTTTATCGCTACATGACCTAGGCCGCTTGATAAGAACAGTTCTTGTGAATTTTTATAGAGCATTTTTGGGACTTATTTCAACACAAAATAATGTAAACGGTCTTGTGACTGGCTGAGTTACGCCACACAACGTACAATACATAAATCCATTAATACCGAGCACTTAAACTGTATTTTTACCACATGTGTAAGCGGTTTTACCCATGAAAGATAGAATCGCAAAAACAGCACTGAAAATGATGTAATTTATTGTTATTATTGATATTTATATTATTTTATTTTTTTCTTTGCGTTGCCGGTGATGAAACCGTTTCATAGCGTCAGTTACATGCACATCAAACAACTATATCCCAAATTGCGCAACAACACCAAACGCACGTAGCCCCTGTATACAAGATACAGGGGCTACGAATTTTTGATATCAAATAAATGAAGGGAGCGGAAACGCCCTTCCACTCCCTTCCACAAGGATATGCAGTCCTATCCAGCGGACGCATCAGCGCGAAACAGGTACAGCCCACACTGTACCAACCAACCCTACCCAGAGTGGCTACAAAGGCACCCTACATGCCTCCGTCGCATCCTCATTTTTTGTCATTAGGACAAATCACCTTTCGGCTCATCATCCTGCGACTCCCGCCAACCCTATGCAAAAAGCCGACGGTTTAAAATATAGTAACTGCATTACAGCAGCGTGTTTCTCATATTTATTGGATAAGTTAACAGCGTTAACTCTACTTAGCTCCGATATAAAAAAAATCATCTCCAAAACGTTGCTATTATGGAGCATGATCTTTTTAGATAATCAACCAAAAAGATAACAAACTGCTTTAATTACATTCAAAAACAATGTTCATTGATGCCAATAACACATCAAGTCAAAAAAACAACGCCAAACAATAAAAAAATAATCATTTACTTGCTTTTAATGCGACTGTTTCAGTCAACTTATCAACCATTTACTACAAGGTCAAAAAAACAGTTACAGAAAACTAAAAAAAAGCAGCAGCATGTCTCCATGCCGCTGCTTATCTATTTGTATAGTATGACTATTTTTAATCTTTGTCCTTAGAACAAACCACCTAAAAACAATTGCTAGCGGGGTATACGCACTACAGTAACCCAAGAGCAACCGTTAAAGGCAGCTAGATTATAATACGTCTTCGACAGGAGTGTATTCAAATCCGAAAGCGTCACAAACAGCTTTGTATGTCAGTTTGCCTTCGTGAACGTTGAGACCAAGTTTAATTTCTTCGTTTTCCTGACAAGCTTTTTTCCAGCCCTTGTCTGCAATTTCGAGAGCGTAAGGAAGAGTAGCGTTTGTAAGAGCCATTGTAGAAGTCATTGGAACTGCACCAGGAATGTTAGCTACGCAGTAGTGAACAACGCCGTCTACTTCGTAAGTTGGATTCTCATGAGTAGTTGCTTTGGAAGTTTCGAAACAACCACCCTGGTCAATAGCAACGTCTACAAGAGCAGCACCTTTCTTCATAAGCTTAAGGTCGTCACGTGTAACAACAGCAGGAGCTTTTGCACCCGGAATAAGTACAGCACCTACTACGAGGTCCATTTCTGGAAGAAGTTCCTGAATAGCACCTTTGGAAGACATGAGAGTTGTGCAGTTAGCAGGCATTACGTCAGAGAGGTAACGGAGACGATCAAGGTTGATATCCATGAGGTATACCTGAGCACCGAGACCACAAGCCATTTTTGCAGCCTGAACACCTACAACACCGCCGCCGATAACCATTACTTTAGCTGGTGCTACGCCTGGCACACCGCCGAGAAGTTTACCGAGACCGCCAGTAGTTTTTTCAAGAGCTTTTGCGCCCTGCTGGATTGCCATACGACCAGCAACTTCAGACATAGGTGTAAGAAGTGGAAGTGAACGGTCTGCTTTCTGAACAGTTTCGTATGCAATGCAAGTTGCGCCGGATTCCATAAGACCTTTAGTCTGAGGCTCATCAGCTGCAAGGTGGAGATAAGTAAAGAGAATCTGACCTTTACGGAGCATGCCGTACTCAGAAGGCTGAGGCTCTTTAACGTGCATTACCATTTCGGCTTTTTCACAAATTTCCTGCGGAGTATCGATGATAGTCCCACCAGCAGCTACATAGTCTTCATCAGAGAAACCAGAACCGACACCAGCATTTTTTTCAACGAGAATCTCGTGACCACGGGATACCATTGTGGCAACGCCAGCTGGAGTCATACAAACACGGTTTTCTTTAACTTTAATTTCTTTAAGTACACCTACGATCATTGTCTTATCTCCTGAGAATATTGAATTTTTACGGATGCAGAAACAGATGCAAAATGCACCAATGATTTCATCAACTTCAGTATTACCGGCGATCAGTACGGGGCTGAAGCTAAGATTGCTGGTAGTTATCTGAAAGAAAGGCTCGTGCAATCAATGAGAGTGATTTCAACTGCATAACCTGCTACTATTCAAGCAAAACTGCTTTTAATAGATTCTTTCATGGCACAATCTTGTACCAGCTAAAGTCTCGCGGGCATCGGCGATAATGGAGTACTTGTCTTTCAATGTACCGAATTGATTCTGAAACCAGCGCTCATCTTTACAGCAGCTTAGAAGAGGCTTTTCTCAAAATACATCTTATACTGGTACATACAGCAGGCGCCACTGCGTTCATCCACCCAAGGTATAAAACGCAGACTGATGCACACATCAGATAAGATTACGGTAAATTGACCAAAAAATTGTTACGTAGTTACGGTGCAGGACATTCCTGCATAGACGGATACAATATCTCAAACTGTGGTTGCAATAACGCTCTCGCACTTAGCGTTACGATCCCTTTTCAGTTTGAGCCTGCGTTATCAACTCTAAGAGGTGTAAAAACACCACCGGAAAAATGATACCGCTTGCATCCTCAGATCACATGTCACCACCTTGGGCTGTTGTCCTTCGGCTTGCATCATTCTCGAAAAAAATGAGGTTTATTGCGACAAACGAACAGCAAATTTTTTTGAACAACACAGTTTTTTCAATTTCTGCGTTTTTCATTCGTTATGCCCTTCTAAAATAAAAATATAATAAAATATACCGTATTTTTTAGATGAGAATAACTTTTTTTCGCAATATACTAACGATTTCATCACTGAAAAAAGCTCGTTAGGTGCAAAAAGGCTCCCTATAAGCATATAACTACCTATTTTAATGAATATAAGTACGTAAAAAATATCCCTACCTATTTTTTATGCTAACCACTAAATAACTACTAGCAGACACCTCAATTCGTTCACTTTTCGAAAGATATTTGCTTTAACATCAATATGTTAGAAAGAAAAAATATTACGCCACGTATGTTTTTTTATTCAAACAAACTGTTTTTTGCACAAGACTACCTACCATACACACAGCAAAAGAGGATTAGGTAAGCATGATAGGGTACTGAAACCATTGTTTATTCGCTCAAACTAGACAGCAAAAATAAAGAGGCAATGGGGGGCTTGCTGAGATATGCAATAATTTCGTTATTCTTTACAGAAAAACGAACTATGCAAACGCAAAATTCTCCCCACTGCCTCTCAAAACTAACTCAAAACATATTTCGTAATAAAACCGCGATGACACGGTTCTACTTACGAAAAAAAGAGCGTTTTAACTCACCGTTAACTCTTTGTTTTAGTGCTAGTACTCATTCTGTCTCTTCTACTTTTTAAAAAATACAGGGCGATCTATGCCCCCCATCATCAGAGAACGCTGAGTTTCAAAATCAAGATTTTTGAATTCACCCATTTTTAATTTGTAAAAGAACGCTCCAAGAAGAATCCAAAAGACTAAAGCAATCCACGACTCAGTACCAATGGAACCCGGTGAACCCGGAACAGTTAAAAGCAAAATACACACAATAGAGCTAACCGAACCAATTGCCGCAAAAACTATCTTCTTAGAGCTTGATTCTTCGTTACGGAAGGCTACAGCGACTTTGTAAGCAGCCAGACAGGTGAAAAGGTAGCCGATAACCGTACCAACAGCAGACATATCCACAACCCAGTTAAGCATTTCTCGACCAAAAAACGGTGCAAGAATGGTAAGGAGAGTTACAAACACAATAGACTTATGCGGCGTGCCGTATTTAGGGTGAACATCTCCGAACCAAGCAGGAAGAATCTTCGCGCGACCGATACTGAACAAAAGTCGAGAAGACGCAATAAAAAAGCCGTTAATGCCAGTAAAGATTGCAGCAGAGACTGCTATGGCAAGAATCACACTTCCTGCTTTTCCAAGAGAGATAGAAGCAACATGCCCTGTTGCCCATGGCACATCCAGCGCCAACAATTCTTTATACGGCATTAAACCAGCTACAGCGAGGGTAACCATAGAATACAGAACCACACCGCATAAAATTGCAGTCACCATTAATTTTGTTGCCATCTCATGCGGAAAATCAAATTCTTCTGCCGCCTGCGGAATGGTATCAAAACCAACATAAAGCCAAGGGGCAATCGCTACGATAGCCATAATAGAAGCTATCGGGCTACGTCCTTCAGCATACAGAGGGATTAAATTCGCTAAAGAAGAAGTCTCATGTAATGTTGTTCCTGCAAACAAGGTAAACACGCCACCTACGAGAGCAAGCGCGAGAAAAACTTGAATTTTCCCGACAAGATTCGCACCGCGGTAGTTAATCCACCCGCAACCTACGAGAATAGCTATCAGCATTAGCAGCTCACCAATATACACATCCCAGCCGACAATGGTGTAGAGATATCCAACCTCAAAAACTCCCGGCAACAGGAAACGGAAAAGCAATGCAAGCGCCGATGCGTTAAGGGCAATGATACATATATATCCTAAAGCGAGTGCCCATCCGCAGATAAAGGCAGCAGTTGGTCCAAACCCGACATAGGCGAATACGAATTCACCGCCAGCCACAGGATACTTACCAATCATATCGCCATAGCTCATAGCTACGAAAAGCAACATCATCCCGCCAAGGGCAAAACCGATGCATGCTGCAAGAGGTCCAGCTGTTGGCAAAAAACGCAGCGCAGGCAGAACAAACGCGCCCCACCCTAAAATTGCTCCCAATGCAAGCGCCCATGCCTGACTGGGCTTAATTGTCTTTTTTAACGAGCCTTGTGTCTCAACCATGTGTTCTATGTCCTCCAAAACGTTTTTCAACGACAACAAGTGTTGTCGTGCCTGTTATTTTTCAGACGCAATTGTCTACGCCTGTGGTATAGAATGGTGCGACTCCTGCCCTGCGACAGGTAGTACAGCGTGCACCACACCCATAAGGTACTTTGAAACTGGCATTCCTAATAAACTGTAGAATCTTCGAGAGAAGATTTTACAGAGCACAACAAAGTGCCAGTCAGCAGTAAACCATCTTTTTTTTAATTAGTGTGTACTGTTAAGTAGCTGCACAGGGATGTTAGACAACGTTGGTATCCATATACGCAGAAGCAAAAATATTGTGGAGGCGTAACAACCCCACGTTGCAACACATTTTTGCTGATAACGCATTAAGGAAGAAAAGAGGGCAGCAACACAAGGTTGCAATGTAAAAATACGCCCTACCAAGTTGTAGAATTTTTTCGAGAAAATGATTCATACATGAATCATTAACAGATGAGAGGCGGAGACCAGACAGATAAGCGACCTAGCAACCCGCCACAACGAAAAGTTTTTTCAACCATGCATTACATGGGAAAAGAAGAGAACCGAGTCCCTGTGCGGTAGACATCTAAAAAATCTTTACGACTTTTTCCGAAGTAGACGTCTCTAAGTCATTTTTGCATGACATTCAACAACACTTTTTTAACACGATCCCTTTTGTCATAAAAAAATATCTCAAAAAGGACTACAGCATCATGGTATAAAGCACATGAGATACACGTAGTACAATGCGGAATCTAAAAAAATGAAAACAGTTTCATGTAATGCGATACCAAAATGCTGATTCGATACTCCTAACTACATCGCATGGCACATTTTTCGCCATAAATACCATAGATGCTTGCAAACTGTTTACAGATATTTTTTTCGACTTCTATTTCAATATACTATATTTGTTACCAAAACATTGCACTATTCTGGCATCCATATTGTGTCACAGAGTAAAACTGCTTGCCCACTATGCAAACATATTTGACGGAGCCTTCAATGCATCACCGCTACACGTTTCTTCTTCTCTTCCTCTTTTCTTTCGTACTCTTGCTGAGCAGCGGATGTTCCAACAGACAATATGTTTCCGGCGACCCAACCTATACAACCAAAGACTGCATACAAGTTTTAGATGTCGATGAACATGAAGCATTGAAGATTGGATACACCGCGGCTTTAGAAGCGTTCGATAGCGTCACATATCAACCAAGTGCACAGCGCATACGAGCCTCATATTACAGTGACGTAGTGGGAAATGCCCGTTCCAACATTGATGTTGTCGAATTAACTTCAAAAACTGACAATACGATCTCTGGCTTTGTCTTTGATGTTAACACAAAGGGCAAAGGACTTAACAGCACACTTATACCAAGCTATCTGACAAAAAAATTTGCTAAAGAGCTTCAGATTTATATTAATGAAAAAAAAGTGCTCACCAATGTGATTTGTGGATTTGAAAGGTACAACTCATCGAACAAATTACATCGAGCATCGGGGACATGCTGGCTTGTAGATTCTCGTGGCTACCTTGTTACCTGCGAGCATGTTGCAGGACACAAACGTGCATTAAAAGTATTCTTGCCGGACGGAACCGTAGTTCCAGCGAGCGTCGTCATTACCGATGAAGCTAATGATATTGCCATTCTTAAAATTGACCCTCTGCCGGAAAAATACCGTCCAATTCCTGTGGCACTCACAGGTATGAGTGACATTGGCGAATCCATTTATCTTCTCGGTTTTCCGAAAGGAGATACGATTGGCACTGTGCTGAAAATGACAGATGGCATTATCAGCGCTCATCTGGGATTTAAAAACAACACGTCTGAATATCAGGTAGATGCAGCAATCAATGGCGGCAACAGCGGAGGCCCTGTGCTTGATGCGCACGGCAGAGCTATTGGCATGGCTAGCTCTAAAATTGTCGATAAAGGAACCGAAGGACTCGGGTACATAAAAAAATCCAGCTGCCTTGCATTACTCTTCGCACAAGTTGGTATTTCTCCCATGCCATCAATTAAAGAAAAATTTACCGCACCTGAAATTTATTCCCAATACCGCAACTCTGTTTTCCTTATTAAACGAAACTAGCGTACCTTGCCGAGCAAACTGACAACTTACCCACGTTGCTATTTGAATGAGGCAAAACACACTGCATGCATAAAAAACTTTTTATCAATAATTACAGACGATAAAGCATTGAAAGCTCTCCATTATCAATTTTTGACGAACACGCCGAGATGATTATATAGAGAGCGGCATTGGCGTGAGAGCAATTTTTAGCGTGATGCCCCTGCATATACCGGCATCGTTATCGCATCATTATATACAGAAAAAGAGAACCGAATGACACCAGTCACTGAGCAAAAAATGGTCGAGGTAAAAATCGACCCGCGTGACATCCATAGCCCGAAAGTAATTCGAAAGGCGGCATTGCGAAAAGCTGGTCTTCCGAATATTCCAGAAATTCAGTCGCATGTTGTGCGTCGCTCTATTGATGCGCGCTCTAGAAGCCCTAAATTTGTATGTCAGGTACAGCTTGGGGAAGCTCCGCAGGAACAGTCTGGTTCTATCTTCTGTCCACAAAAATTAAATGGCAAACGAGTCGCAATTGTCGGTGCGGGACCTGCCGGATATTTTGCAGCTCTGACTCTCCTCGAAAAAGGGATTAAGCCAATTATCCTTGAACGCGGTAAAGACGTAACTACACGCCGATACGATCTGAAAAAAATTCAGGCAGACGGTGTTGTTGACCCGCATTCAAACTACTGTTTCGGTGAAGGTGGTGCCGGTACCTATTCAGACGGCAAGCTCTACACTCGCGCAACAAAGCGCGGCAATGTGAAGCGCATCCTTAACCTATTCATTGAAAACGGTGCAGACCCAAGCATTCGAATCGACGCACATCCGCATCTTGGCTCGAATATGCTGCCACGAATCGTGAGCAGTATGCGCGAAGCCATTGTTGCTGCGGGTGGCGAAATTCATTTCGGAGCACATGTCGCCGACCTGATAAAGGATAATGACACCGTTAAAGGTGTTATTCTGGCATCCGGCGAACGAATTGATGCCGATGCTGTCATTTTGGCAACAGGACATTCCGCACGCGATGTTTTCCATATGCTTATTCGCAATAAGGTACCTGTGGAAGCAAAACCATTTGCTCTTGGTGTTCGTATTGAGCATCCACAGCCGCTTATTGACCAAATCTTCTATCACCAATCACCGCGTCACAATAACCTTCCCGCTGCCAGCTACCGCATTACTACACAGGTAGATGGACGCGGTGTATTCTCTTTCTGCATGTGCCCGGGGGGATTTGTTGTGCCTGCGTCCACAGCTCCGGGTGAGCTTGTGCTGAACGGTATGAGTATGTCCAGCCGCAGTGCCCCATTTGCCAACGCAGGGCTTGTCGTTGAAATCCGCCTTGATGATGTTGGTGGTGATCCTTCTGACCCACTTGCAGCGCTGGCGTTCCAAGCTGCTGTAGAAAAAACAATGTTTGAAGCAGGTGACGGCACATCACAAAAAGCACCGGCACAACGTGTGGGCGACTTTATTGCAGGAAAAATCTCTGAATCCCTGCCAGAATCCTCGTACGTCCCGGGGCTATATTCTGCGCCACTAAATGAGCTGTTACCAAGCAACGTTGCAGAGAGACTCGCCAAAGCACTACCTGTTTTCGGGAAGAAATATAAAGGATTCGACTCCAACGAAGCCAAAATGATGGCAGTTGAATCCCGAACCAGTTCACCAGTACGCGTGCTTCGTGACCGTATTACGCTAGAGCACCCTTCAGTGCGTGGGTTGTACCCATGTGGAGAAGGCGCAGGCTATGCAGGTGGGATTGTTTCGGCTGCTATTGACGGTGAGCGTGTCGCAAATTCCATTGCCGAATCTCTGTAACAGATCAGCAACTGTCACATGCCTTGCTGACTCTACGACTCCGGGGTGTTTTTTTCGATCGAAAAAGCCTGCTAGAACTCCTTGCTCAAGAGATGACGTCCCTTTTTGCATCTGAAAGTTGTTTCTAAAATCCAAAAAAAAACGTCATGAGGTTATCGACGTATCTGTCGTAATCTCATGACGTTTTTTTATTCTAGCAGACATATATTCTCATCATGCAACAAGCATTACTCTGAGAAGATAGTAATTTATTTTTTCTATGGCATTTTTTCCATTGACAGCCTTTCCAAGAGTTACTACTAATCTACTCATTGATTGAGCAATCAATCTAAGACACAGATGCATTTCCGCAGCATCACTGCT
Source organism: Halodesulfovibrio sp. (assembly GCF_025210605.1). Lineage (NCBI taxonomy): Bacteria > Pseudomonadati > Thermodesulfobacteriota > Desulfovibrionia > Desulfovibrionales > Desulfovibrionaceae > Halodesulfovibrio > Halodesulfovibrio sp. The sequence goes on from NZ_JAOARI010000002.1 coordinate 177,151, forward strand.
CCACCACCACTTAGCAGGTGTCTATCTCATAAATTTCTTTATGAAACGCTCTTGGAACCCTCTTCTCACCGGAAGAGGGTTTTCTTGTATGCAAAGTACTGCCACACAATTGCATCGAAAAAACAACCAGCCCCCCAAGATTCATTCTGCTAAAAAGAATCCATGAAATCTGCAAATAACTTGGTATGATCCCCAGTGTGGCGCATGGTTACATTCAGTGTAAATGTACCATCGCTAGTCAATACTTGCTTAATAACAGCATCAATCATCACAACATCTTTTGCGCCAAATGGAGTAATATCAAGCACTACCTGTTGCCCTTCCGAAAAGGTAATACCATACGTCTCTTCATCTGCGCAGACAGAAGCAGCCGCAAGTAAAATAGTGCTGCAACTCTCCGAAACATGTATCAATATCCCCTCATTGATAGCATCTCCAACGTGTACAGCTACCGGACAAAAGCAGTTATAGTCTGACTCATTTTGTATTAGCATCCGTTCTACTTCCTGTAACAATTCCCAAAGGCTTGCAACGATACTCCAGTGCAGCATAGACCCCATCTATCCTCACTGGATTCTTTCCCCCCACGTCATGAGTGCACTAACGTGCTATCCCAAAGAAAATAGAATCTATCCCGACATAACATTCTAAGAAATAACGTTTTTTGTACTCATTCCGCATAATTTGTAAACAGATCCCCCAGCGCCTGTTCATTGGCTACAATCACGAAATTACGCATGCAGACACTTTGCACTGCGTAATTTTTTATTTTTACATACAGCAATTCAGGTAATACCTTTCTATAATGCTACTAAGATATTTGAAAAAAATAAAGTTACCATTTTTTTTGATTGCAATACGTCATTCTTACAAAACACCGCATTCTACTAAGGGAAAATCACAGTAACCTTCTTTTTCACCACCTTTCAGAAAAATATATTTGCAGCACTCTCCCGCTGTATTCACACTGAGTGCAACCAGCATCACTTTTTGAGCTAACCAGTTGTCCTATGGGCATAAAAAAAGCCGGAACATGAACCGTTCCGGCTAAAAAAGTAACAATATATGATTATTAAATATAGACTCGTCGTACACGAGCCATAAGACGCGCTACAATTTCATAATTAATTGTTCCGAGCATCTGGGCTGTTTCATCCGCAGTAATGGAGCTATCTCCTTGTGAACCAAGGATAACGACTTCATCACCACAATCAGCATCCGGTACTGCTCCAAGGTCAATCATAGTCTGATCCATACAAACTCTACCCACTACAGGAACCCGTTTACCATGCACCAGCATAATTCCCTTTGATGAAAGTGATCTATCATATCCGTCTGCGTAGCCTATCGGGACAACTCCTATCCGCGTATTTTCTTCGCACACATGAGTATGACCGTAGCTGACGGTTGTCCCGCCCGGTGCTTCTTTAACACTCACCAAGGAAGCTTTGACTGTCATGGCAGGCTTTAAATCAAGCATACTGCGATCTATTACGTCAGAAGGATACAGCCCGTATGTGACAATCCCCGGTCTAACCATTGTAAAATGCGCTTCCGGCATCGTCACAATTGCTGCACTGTTGGCAGCATGAATGCGTGGAAACTCAAATCCGGCAGCCTTCAAGGATTCGATGGTCTGTTTGAATAGATCCAATTGCCTGTAGGCATTATCCAAGCAGGCAGCATCACTGGCGGCAAAATGTGTACAAATTCCTTCCAAATCAAACACGCCATGCCGATTAATATCATTCACACGGTCAACAATCGAAGATTGCCCCGCAAAGCTTTCCGGCAAAAATCCTAAGCGTCCCATTCCGGTATCAATTTTAATATGAACCGTAAGTTTCGCCTTGGCACAGTGTAAAAATGATGCAAGACGTTCTGCATATTCACAGGAATGCACTGTCTGCGTTAATTTAAGATCAACAAGGCGCGGTGCACAATCGGGCGGCGTATATCCCAGAATCAAAATTGGTGCTTTAATACCAGCATTTCGCAACACAATAGCTTCGCTCAGCCGCGCTACACCAAGGTATTCCGCGCCTTCACGAATAGCGGCGTTAGCAACCTGAATTGCACCATGACCGTAAGCATTGCCCTTCACCACAACAAGCATTGCTTTTTGATTTCCGACAACACGCCGGATTTCTCGTACATTATGACGAATTGCAGAAAGATCTATTTCAGCCCACAATGGCTCTGAATGCAGCATATTTCCTTCCTTAGATGTAAAACAGCTTTGTCTTTCCCCCGCATGTCCGTACGGAAGCATGCACCCGATAGAACACAGACCAGCACCCTTTTGTTTCTATAATCAAACAATAGCAGCAACAAACAAAAGTCCTGTGTGCAAAGAGATAGCGGCAACAATCTTCCTCTATCGCAGCATACAATCCGCTTTACAAATAGCTTTATAAACAAAAAACCTTCCCGAATTGTTACCAAAGCAGGAAGGTCTTTATTTCATATCAAAAACGAGTCCGCCTTACTACTCAACTGTAACACTCTTAGCGAGGTTACGCGGCTGATCTACGTCTTTCCCGAGATAGTCAGCAGATTCATAGCTGAATAACTGTAACGCCGGAAGCACCATAAAGGATGAGAGTGGATACGCAAAGTTTGGCAGAATCCATTTATGCTTTACAGAAATATCCGAATCAGGGTTCGTCAGTGCTATCACATCACCAGCTCGAGCTTGGACTTCTTCAAGGTTTGATTTTACCTTAGTAAAGAACTGATCCTGCAAGGCAATGGCAAACGTTGGGAATTCAGGATCAATAAGAGCAATAGGCCCGTGCTTCATTTCACCGGCTGCATAGCCTTCCGCATGAATGTAAGAAAGCTCTTTGAGTTTAAGAGCACCTTCCATGGCAAGCGGGTATCCCACACCGCGACCAAGGAAGAAGAAACTTCGGGCTGTTGAGTATTCACGGGCAAGACGTTTAGCGTCTTCACGAATCCGCGGTAACTCAGCTTCCAAAAGATTAGGGAGCTTACGAAGCCCTTCAAACATTTCATGCCGCAACGAGTCTTCCATCAACCCTTTGCGCTCTGACCATGCAAGCCCCATAAGCAGCAGTACTGCCATCTGTGAGCACATGGCTTTGGTAGACGCTACAGAAATTTCAGGCCCTGCTTGCGTGTATACAGTCACATCAGATTCACGCGCGATGGATGATCCCACAACGTTGCATAAGCCGATAACAGGAACGCCCTGCTCCTTGGCAATGCGAAGTGCTGCAAGAGTATCTGCGGTTTCGCCGGACTGACTGATGACCAGTACCATATCTCCTTCATCAAGGATAACGTCCCGATACCGGAACTCAGAAGCAATTTCCATGGAGACAGGAATCCGCGCCCAACTTTCGAAAAGATGCTGCGCCCACATGCCTGCGTTAAAACTAGTGCCGCATGCCACAATGTGCAGACGCTTTGGTACAGGCAACGCTGTAAGCTCCGGCAAAAGTACTTCCTGCTTTTGCCAGTCCACTCGACCAGCTAAACAATCAGTAACCACACGCGGCTGTTCAAAAATTTCTTTCAGCATAAAGTGCTTGTAGCCATCTTTTTGTGCAGCCTGCACATCCCACTCAATGTGGTGAACCTCTTTTTCAACCGGCTCAAGAGTGCGGACGTTTTTTACTTCCCAGCTGTTTGCATCAATGCGTACCATTTCACCATCTTCAAGAAAAACAACAGTACGTGTGTATGCAAGAAAAGCAGGAACGTCAGATGCAACGAAGTTTTCACCTTGCCCGACACCAAGCACAAACGGACAGGCGCAACGTGCACCATAAATAACGCCGGGGTTGTTTTCTTCCATCACGAGTACGGAATATGCACCTTCTGCTTGATTAACAGCCCAGCTCAGCCCTGTTTCCAGAGAGCCAGTCTCTTTCACACCTTCAGCAATCAGGTTACCGAAGATTTCAGAATCAGTATCAGAACGGAAGCCGTACCCTTTTGAAGTCAACAGGTCTTTTAATTCCTGATAGTTTTCAATGATACCGTTATGAACAATAGCAAGAGATTCATCCCATGACTTATGTGGATGAGCATTACGCTCTATCGGCGCACCATGCGTTGCCCAGCGGGTGTGTCCCATGCAGGATGTTGCAATCGAAATATTCATGGATTCAAGTTTGGACTCTAAATTGCCAAGCTTGCCTTCCGCACGAACCGTTGTGAGCTTATTATTTTGCACAAATGCAACACCGGCAGAATCATATCCACGATACTCGAGGCTTTTCAATCCTTTCAATGCAAGAGGAACAGCAGGTCTATGCCCTGCATACCCAATAATTCCACACATATACTATGTCTCCTGAACTAAATAAATTCGAGGCTTTTACTACAAGTTTCACCTGACAAATTGAGACAATTTTGTACCATATAAGGTACGATAACCATCAGATAGTTTGCACAGTTTACCCAGCATAATTATCTGAATTTCCAGTAAATAAAGTCGCAAAATGCGAAATTGTCATCAATATAATCCAAGTCTATTTTCCGGTTATGTATATGCTTTCCGAGCAATAGGCAAGAAATGCACCAACACTACTTAACTATTGGAAATTGTAACGCTTTCCATACTTCAATCCCACCATCTAAGTGAATAACGTCATAGCCCGCTTCCTGTAAAAATCGCGCTGTTCGAATGCTACGATACCCAGTGGCACAATAGACGACATACACAGCATTCCGTGGTAATTCTAACAGCTTCCGTACAAACTCCTTTCCATGGTAGTCATAAAGCAATGCCCCTGAAATATGACCGGATGCATACTCTTCCGGTGTACGTACATCTAATATAACTACAGCACTATCTGTATTACGTAAAAAGTCATATACCTCTTCCGCAGAATACCGCGAAAGTTCTGCTGCAACTGCTACGGAAACGCTACACACCAATATCAACACAAAAAGTATCTTACGTATACACTGCATCCCACTCTCCTTATTAGAAGTTTAGTATACATATTCTCCGTCAGGAAACAATAATTGTTCCTAAATCTGCCCGGTGGCAAAAATATATGATGGGAAATCCCCCCTTCTTAGTGAAAACGAGGTGATGATATGGGGCAGCGAGTACCGGATATTGACTTTCAACTCGTCCGCCGAGGCGATTTAGCCATTGAATCGATGGACAGAGCTGTACAAGCAACAGGTGTAAAACAATGTTATCCGTATAGGGCACGGTGGCAATGGATGCGTAGGCTTTATTTACAGGGGCGTGCTACGCCTTCCCTGCTACGCACGTTCATTATCCGTCTTTCAAGACATACGCCTTACTCCCTGCGAACCTTAATGGATCTTCATATTCGCTCCGGAGTAGACCTTGTATGTCCTGTAATGGACGAAAAAGGACGCTTCGATCTATAAATTTTCTGCATCTACAGAACATAGGCAGGGCTATCTATTTTTTGCGGTAGCCCTGCTATTGTTTTACCTTTATAATCAGTAATGCTACCCTGCCTTTTTATAGTCACAAACTTATGTACTAAAGTCGACTCTGGCTTTCCTATCGCTGTTGAATATATTAGTAACAAATTACTTTGTCGCTAAATACCTTTTCCACAGCGGCTCTTTTCTCCATCTCGCGTTAAATAAAGCATAAGTTACAGGTAGTAAGGAGTGTTATATGATTTATACAATCTCTGCATTGGTTAATAACCAGCCGGGTGTTGTTGCCGACGTCACAGCTGTTTTTCGAGACCGCAGCATTAACTTCAAATCCATTTCCTGTGCGGAAACTGAAGAATTTGAAGTATCCAGACTGGTTATTACTGTCGAAAGCGATTCCGACACTATTAAAACACTTATTCAGGACATCGCTAACCTTGCCGCAGTTTCTGAAGTAGATACACTTGAAAGAAATGACTTTGTTGACCGTCAAATGGCGCTTATCAAGGTCGGCTTTACGAAAGATACCATGACACAGGTCATGCAGATTTTCGAAGTTTTCAGGGCAGATGTTGTCAGCATGGGACAACAAACTATCACGGTCGAAATTACAGGAGATGAAGACAAGGTAGACGGTCTCATTAAAATGCTCCGTCCACACGGTATCCGCAGTCTGTGCAGAACCGGCGTTGTTGCCCTTAAACGCGGCGACGAATAAGCAGGTCGGAGAAACACACTATGCCTATAACTTCCCTTCAGTCCCTTGCAGATTACATTATTGAAGGCCGTGTTGCCACCAAGCTCGCCGTTGCTGCCTGTGCAGAAGGCTTTGTCCTTCGCGCATGCGTTGAAGCTTACGCCAAAGGAATTGCTGAACCAATTCTTGTTGGCGATATTGAACTTGCAGAAAAGCTTGCCGCGGAACGCGACCTTGATCTCTCTCCGTTTGAAAAACATCACATTCCTGACCCAGCTGAAGCTGTTACTAAATGCATAGCCTTAGTAAAAGAAGGTCATGCCGGTGCTATTATGAAAGGTAAAGTTAACACCGATGTACTGCTGCGCGGTGTGCTTAACAAAGAAACCGGCATGCCGCCAAAAGGTGTTCTTTCCCATGTTGGTGTTTTCAACGCTCCGGATGAAGACCGCCTGATGCTCATTACAGATGCGGGAATTAACATCGCACCGAACATGCAGCGTAAGGTAGACATTGTAAAAAATGCACTGCGCATCGCAAAAATGCTCAAAATTGAGCAACCGAAAGTTGCAATGCTGGCAGCAACAGAAAAAGTTATCTACCCAGCTATGCCCGCCACACTTGATGCCCAGATGGTTGCTAAAATGGCAGAACAGGGTGAATTTGGCGATGCACTGGTTGCTGGACCTTTTGCGCTTGATCTTGCGGTTTCCATGCGCGCTGTAGAAAGTAAAGGTGTGGACAACCCTGTAGCAGGCAAAGCTGATATTCTTGTTGCACCGGATATCGAAAGCGGGAACATTTTATACAAATCGCTCACAGCACTTATGAACCGGGATATGGCTGGAATGGTTGCCGGTAGCGAAGTACCGATTGTACTTCCTTCACGCGGAGACACTGACCGCACAAAATTTTACTCTATTGCGCTAGCCATGATTATGGCTATGGATAAAAAGGAGTCGCCTTAATGGCTGAGCACATCCTGGTAATCAACCCGGGTTCAACCTCGACCAAAGTTGCCGTTTTCGACGGAGAAAATGAGTTATTCTCCTGCACAGTTGAACATGGCAAGCACGAAACACTCGCTTTTAATACAGCGATGGAACAAATGGAATTCCGTCGCAATACAATTAAGGCAGTCCTTAAAGAAAACAACTTGGATACCGTGCACTTTGACGGCATTGCAGGGCGCGGTGGACTGCTGGCACCAATGCAGGGCGGCACATGGAACGTAACCGATGCCATGCTTAAGGATCTTGAATCCATCCAGTATGGCGAACACGCATGTAACTTAGGTGCTCCGCTCGCACTCGAATTTGCGAAAGAACACGGCGTACAGGCATATATTGTCGACCCCGTTGTTACTGATGAACTGGACAGCCGCGCCAGACTCAGCGGCTTACCGGAATTACCGCGCCGCAGCGTATTTCATGCCTTGTCCCAAAGAGCGGCTGCACGAAAGGCGGCAACAAAGATTGGCAAAAAATATGCTGACAGCCGTTTTCTTGTATGCCACATGGGCGGTGGTGTATCTGTTGCGGCTCATCGCAACGGCAAAATTTGTGACGTGGTCAATGCACTGGAAGGCGACGGTCCCTTCTCTCCAGAACGAACCGGTCGACTTACAGCACTGGGAGTGCTTGATCTCGTCAAAAATGGAGCTTTCACGTATGAAGAGTTGCGCTCACGCATCCTCAAAACAGGAGGACTGTGGGCACATCTTGGCACAAACGATTTACGTGAAGTTGAAAAACGAATGGCAGCAGGTGATGCTAAAGCGCAGCTCGTCTTTGAAGCTCTTGCATATAACATAGCAAAAGAGCTTTCGAGCCTTATCCCCGCGCTCATGCGCCTTGACGAAGGTGAAAGCACGCCTGTTACCATTGATGGAATCGTCCTCACAGGCGGTATGGCAAACAGCAAAAAACTTGTTGAAACAATCATTACCAATCTACCACCGCTTGCACCTGCAATAGTCTTCCCTGCTGTAGAAGAGATGCATGCACTCGCAGGCGGCGTTTTACGCGTACTTCGGGGCAAAGAAAGCGCCCGTGATTACACAGGAACTCCCGATGACTTACTGTAAATCACAACGCATTGATTTTCCTTCTTATTTCCACTAATAAGTAAAGGATACGGTTCCCGTTATTACAGGACCATAACTTAACACCGTGGGGCAGACATGGGTTCATCCAAAGAACTAATTCTTACTAATGCACGCCAATTATTCGCTGAAAGAGGCTTTAAGGGGACAACAGTTGCCCTTATCGCACAGCTTTCTCATGTGACAGATGCTGCTATCTACAGACATTACAAGTCTAAGCAGCAAATCTTTGACAAAATTATCGAAGAACTGCTCAGTGAATACAAAGAGATGCTCAATGAGATTAAGGCTCGCCAAAAATCCGGCTACTGCCTTTTAGAAACTCTCATTCAGGACGTTGTGGTTTTTGTTAACGAAAATGAGACAGGATACAAAGTAATCCTAACAACATATGCCACAATTCCAAGTGCCAAAATTGCTATGGAAAATATGACTGACGCACTGAAAGAAACCATTAAAGCCTGCCTTGAGCGCGGCATTAAAGATGGTACCGTGCGTGAAGATATTGAAATAGACAACACAGCCGAGATCATTACATGGCTTCTTGCGGGACTTAACCGTCGCCGCATTTTCTGGCCGGAGCGTGAAGGTATTACCGAACCGGCAGTTACCTTCTGTCTCAATTCCATCAAAGGCTTTTAGACGCATATTATTGCGTACAAAAAAAGGGAGAGCATCAAAAGCTCTCCCTTTTCAAACATCGTAATTTCCGAACAGTCGGCAATGTTCTTATATGCCGGACTGAACAGTTCTGTATACTCTATCAATACAAGAATTCGGGGTAGGGCATCTTTTTAAAAGACTGCCTGCAACGGAATGCTAATAGGTTTTTGTCCCCATTTTCCGTTCTCTGATACGAGCGTCTATAAATTCTTGATACGTTTTCTGCTGGGCTTCAGTAAGAACAGTGTTCAACTCTTCTCTAAACCGCTTATGCTGTTCTAAAATATCCATTTTTATTTCGCGCTGTTCTTCTTTATCATTTGCTTCTTTAAGTGATTTAAACAGCGGCTCCATTTCAGCATCTCTGCGCGTAATAATATCTTCGACTTTTGTCTGCTGCTCAGGAGTCAGATCAAGCAATTTCGTCATGCGTTCTGCACGTTGCTGTGGAGTTTTTTTCGTATATTCATGTCCTGCCGCAAAAGCAGACGCACACATTGCTACAGCCAATACAGCCACCAATACCGTCAACAGTCTTTTCATGCTCGCCTCTCTTAGATGAAATTTAATGCAGCAATACACGTCGCGCCTGCATCAAAAATCATTATGTGAGAAAAGCAGTATTAGTCGATAGTATATTAATAAAGCTAATCAGTTATGCCTTCAATATGATTCAAAAGCTGCTGCGCAACATACTCAGGATCAAGCTCAGAAAGACATTTATATCCGACAGGGCAGGTGCTGTTATTGCACGGACGACAATCAATATCTGAATTAACGGTTGTATGCGCATCAGATGGGAAACGCCATGCATCGCTGCTGGAGCCAAGAACAACAAACGTCGGGGTTCCCACAGCAACAGACATATGCCGTGGTGCAGAACAGTTGCCGAAGTGCAAGATGCAGCGTTCCTGACATGCAGCCACTTCACGCAGTTGCAAGCTCGGCTTCGGAACAATCACCGCTTCCGGCGTATCGCAGTTTTGCAAGATATCATCAAAAATACCTTCTTCACCGGGACCTGCCAGCAGAACAAAACGAAGATCGCTATGCTTTTTCGCCAAGGCACTGATAACCTTTGCATAGTTTTCCGCAGGATATTTACGCCCAAGGTCATGGTGAGTGGCATCAACAGTAATAAGCCTGTGCTCTTCAGTTACACCCCACTCCTTTAATCGCCCAGCCATTGCTGATCGCTCTTCTTCGGTCAAAAAAAGCTTAGGGGTAGTGCAATTCCACTCAATTCCCAACGGCGCAAGAATCGCTGCCTTTGATTCAGAAGCATATCCGTCTTTGGCTGGAGTAAGGTGAGTGTAGCCGAGATCATTAATCCATGAAGAGTGGTAGCTGAGCTTCACAGGCGCATCTGTGAGATAAGAAATCCAACGGATTCTTGGAAGATGCTGCAAGCCCACCATCAGGTCATATCCCTGACGTGCCACTTTTTTGTAGAACACAAACTCTTTAAAAGGGTTAGAGAGCTCTTTTTTATCCAGTGCCCATATGTGAGAAATATACGGATTATGCTGCAACACAGGGACACATTTTTTTTCTGTAAAATAATGAATCTCTGCATCAGGAAATTTTTTTGCGAGCAACTCTGCCACTGGTGTGGAGAGCATCACGTCGCCTATCTGCCTAAGCTGGCAAACAAGAATCTTTTTTACTTTTGAGGGATTAAGGGCAAGGGTGCTGTCAGTCACAAATACTCCAGATAAAACATGCAATAATTTATACGCGACTCACAAACATAATGCCCTATGCATGCATCGTCAACGCGCTGCATCTCGCCGAAAAATCGACCTCAAACACCAGAGCCAACGGTAAACATTGTTGTTATTCAAACAAATTGGCTACAACATTTCTTCTAATCTGTATAAAAACAATACAGTTTCAGACTTTAAAAAAATCAATCTTGCGTATAAGCTTCACAACTACTGCCAATACCATCACCTACCAACGTGCAAGACACATTTGCAATACAGTTACTTTTTCTGCCATTGCAAAAAACAATGCACAAAAGCAGCAGTAATACAAACTCATTAAAGACACATATTCTAGTCCATGCAGAAAAGTTGAGATAGATTTTATGCCGAAATATGCTTTCCCCATACTTCTTTTGAGCATCCTAGTATGCTCCGCATGTGCTCCTTTTGCACCTACGCAGACTATTGCGCCCGAAGTTCAGCTTCAAAAGCCCTATTCTATCCAAGTGACGGGTGAAACAACCAATGCACTCTGGTGGAAAAATTTTAATAGCAAAGAATTAAATGCACTCATTACCCGTGCTCTTTCCGAAAACTTCACAATACACGCAGCATATGCCCGCTTAAAACAGGCTCATGCTCAACTGGAACGGGCAGGGGCGGGACAATATCCAACACTCAATCTTATAGGGAATGCCAAGGCAGGCAGAACCGGAGTAAAAGCCAACAGCAGCCAATCGGGATTGTATGACGATACACAGCAATACCGTCTGGGAGCTGCTGCGGCATATGAACTTGATCTTTGGGGACGTATAGAAGCACAACGCAGTGCAAGCGAACAAAAACTGTATGCATCGCAAGCAGACCTTGATGCTGCCGCCGTTACTGTTGCGGCTTCCGTCGCCACCACATGGGTTGATCTACTCAGAGTACGTGAAGAAATAGCAATTTTAAACGAGCAAGTAGAAAACAACAAAAAACAACTCACATTCCAAGAACTCCGTTTTGAAAACGGATTAGCGCAATCTGTTGACGTATTGCAGCAACGACAAATTTTAGCCTCAAGTCAATCGGAATTGCCGTTGCTGGTTGCCAAGGAACAAGTCCTCCTTAATGCTCTTGCTGTGCTCATAGGCAGTACGCCTCTTGATGAACCGGAAATCACACAAAAAAAACTTCCTGAGCTTATACAACTTCCCACAACGGGACTTCCGGCAGACTTACTTGCAAACAGACCCGATGTCCGCTCCGCAGGTTTCGTACTTTTTTCTGCCAGATGGAATGTAGCCGAAGCACGAGCCAACAGGCTGCCGCAATTAACACTCAATGCAGATGCCGCACTGAACAGCAGTGTTGCGGCTGTTCTTTTCAACAACTGGGCTGCTACTCTTGCAGGCAATATTGTGCAGTCAGTTCTGGATGGTGGCGTGCGCGCCTCTGAAGTCGCACGAACCCGCGCTCTCGTCGAAGAAAAAGCTGCCACTTACAGCCTCACAGTATCCAAAGCTATTCAAGAAGTTGAAGACGCTCTCGTAAACGAAGAACAGCAACAACAATACATAAAACTTCTCTCCGCTCAGCGAAACGCAACAGCAAAGACCTTAGAAGATGCGCAGTTACGGTATCTTCAAGGGCAAAGTGGCTACCTGCCTTTGCTACAGGAAATTCTCAATGTGCAACGATTGGAACGCAGCATGATAAAGCAGCAGGCAGAGCTGATAAAATTTAGAATTTCTTTGTACCGTGCCCTTGGAGGCAGCTGGACTTACGGTCTTGCTGATGTGCATGAATCATTTCCAAAAGACGATAAAACAGAAGGGATATAACAGATATGCAAGCCAACGCCCCATCCCGCAAAAAAATATTCATCAATGCAGCCATCTTCATTCTTATGACGACACTCGGCATCACAGGATATATGTTTTTCATGAATTCTAAACCGAAGGTTGCCAAGAAGCCCCCTGTGAAAAAGGTGCTTACCGTTACTACGGCACATATCAAAAAAGGCAGTGTCCCCCTTCAGATTCAAGGAACAGGAACTGTTATTCCAGCGCAACAAATTGAACTGAAACCAGAAGTAACTGGCACTGTAGTATGGATTTCTCCACAATTCGCCGCTGGTGGGGTTATTAAAAAGGGTGAGCCTGTTTTACGCATCGATACAAGCGATTACGAAATTGCTCTGCGTAAAAGCATAAGCGCACTTGATACTGCAAAAGCCGAATTGATGCTTGAAGAAGGTCAGCAGCGTGTTGCCAAAGAAAGCGTGCGCCTGCTGGATGCAAATAAAAAATCGCCTAAATACAGCACTGAACTTGCGTTACGTAAACCGCAACTGATGAAAGCAAAAGCAGGGCTTGAAAAAGCACAGGCAGAAGTTGAACAGGCAAAATTGAACCTTAGCCGTTGTGAATTACGTGCACCATTTGACGTGCTGGTGCAGAAAACCGGAGTTAACCTCGGCTCTCGAGTCACCGCTTCTTCCACACTTGCAACTCTTGTAGGTATCGAAGAATATTGGATCGAAGCAGCCATTCCTGTTGATCGTCTGGAGCAACTGGGCTTGCACCGTGACACGATTACAGCAACAGTCGTCCGACAGGGAGGCTCCTCCAGTTGGGAAGGAACAGTTCTCAGACTTACCGGAACACTTACCGAATCAACAAGACTTGCCCGCGTCGTAGTAAGCGTCAAAGATCCGCTTCGTCTTGCATCAAAAAATTTCTCCACTCCGCTTATGCTCGGTGATTATGTGGATGTAAATATTCAAGGCAAGACTATTGAATCTGTATACAAAATTCCGCGCGACTTTGTTCGCAATGAAAATCAGGTATGGATTTATGCCAACGGAACGCTTCAAGTCCGCGACCTTGCCGTCGTATGGAAATCACCGGAGGCTGTCTACGCATCTACTGGCATTGCAGAATCCGACGCTGTTATCACATCGTATCTCAGCAATGCATATTCCGGCATGACTCTGGCTCTGGAATCAACCACGACGCCCAATGTTGCCAGCCAACCCGTAAAGCAAACGCATCCTGCCAAATCAGTACCATCCGGCAAGCGTTCTTCAAACGGAAACAACGTAGCCACTGCGGAGTAACACATGGGTATATCACCACTTGCTTCGCAGCACCGGATGCAGCGCTCGTCTGATCTCCCAAAATCGCGTGGGCCTGTTGCATGGATGGCAGGAAACTCTGTCGCAGCCAACCTCCTCATGTTTGTTTTACTCATCGGCGGTATAGTACTGGGAAGCAGCACCACGCAGGAAGTTTTTCCAGAAATTGAAATGGATACTATTTCTATTTCTGTCGCGTATTCCGGTGCAAGCCCTGAAGAAATCGAGCGTTCAATCGTACAGGCTGTTGAAGAATCCATTCAGGGCATTGAAGGTATCGAAGAGATTACATCCACAGCCAGAGAAAACAGCGCGACGATTACAGCAGAAGTACTCGACGGTGCTGACGTTGACCGCGTATGGCAGGATATAAAAACAGAAGTCGACAGGATTTCGACATTCCCAGACGAAGCAGAATCACCGCGTGTAACCATTGATGCAAGAAAACGCAGCGTACTCACGCTCGTTCTTAGCGGAGATGTTTCCGAGCTGGTATTGCGTGATTATGCAACGCAACTCGAAGACGCACTGCTCCTCAGTTCCGAAATTACTCAAGCAGAAGTAACCGGCGTAAGAGATTTGGAAACTCATATTGAAATCTCCCGTAACACTCTGCGAAAATACAATCTAACACTTACCGATATTGCAAAAAAAATAGCCCAATCCTCTGTTGAGGTCGGTGGTGGTAGCCTTAAAACAACGCAAGGCGAAATTCTTGTCCGTGTAGCTGACCGAAAACTTACCGCAATAGACTTTAAACGGATTCCTGTTCTCACAGATGTGAACGGGGCTTCTATTTACCTTGGTGACATTGCCGAAATATGGGACGGAGTTGAAGACACACACAACTGGAGCAGTTTTAATGGGCATCGCGCAGTCTCTGTCGATGTGTATCGAATCGGCTCACAAACACCAGTCAGTGTTGCTACAGCAGCAAATGCTGTTGTTGAAAAATTTCAAGCAGAACTGCCGCCAAACATCACCATCGGCTCTCACCATAACCGATACATCATGTTTAAAGACCGCTCCGAATTACTTCTCAGCAACGCGTATATCGGTCTTGCGCTTGTATTTATCTTCCTTGCTCTTTTTCTAGAAATCCGTCTCGCCTTCTGGGTGAGTCTTGGTATTCCTATTTCTTTCCTCGGTGCGTTTGTTTTTCTGCCTTTTACAGACTTCAGCATTAATATGATTACCATGTTTGCGTTCATCATAACGCTTGGTATTGTGGTGGATGATGCTATTGTTGTGGGCGAAAACGTCTATTATCATAGAAATCTAGGAAAAAGCAGACTGCAAGCAGCGATTGACGGAGCAAAAGAGGTGGTGGTTCCAGTAACATTCAGTGTTATCACCAACATCATTACTTTCCTTCCACTCTATTTTGTACCGGGAACTATGGGGAAAATTTTTAAATATATTCCTATAGTTGTCGGCATTGTCTTTGCGATTTCACTTATCGAAAGCTTACTCATCCTTCCGGCTCACCTCGCGCATGGAAGCAATCGTTCACGCATTCCGGGGCTTAGCTGGCTTATCCGCTTCCAGCAACGGTTCAGTTTACGATTTGAGTCCTTCATCGCTGTAAAATATGGCACTTTTATACGTAATCTTATTACGTACCGCTATGCTGTCCTCGGAACATCGCTTGCCGTTCTTCTTTTGACTGTTGGCTTCGCCATGTCAGGTCGGCTTGGCATGGTGCTTTTTCCAACTGTAGAGTCAGACTTCGCCTATAGCGCTATAACTATGCCCTACGGCACGCCCGTACATCGCATGAAAGAAGTAGAAGACCAGCTTGTGCACTCTGCCTATGACGTTATCAATGCGAATGGTGGAGATACACTCAGCACTGGTGTTTTCACACGTATCTCGAACAATGTTCTTAAAGCGCGTATCTACCTTACACCACCGGATATACGCCCTGCTTCAACATCTGACATCACAGCCAAATGGCGTACTGCGGTTGGCACAATTACAGGCGCAGATACAGTAGATTTTCTAGCAGACAAAGGGGGACCCGGTTCCGGTAAAGGCGTGACGATTCAACTCACGCACCGCGATACTGCCGTCCTTGAAAAAGCGGCGCAGGAACTTGCGTACGCTATGTCTCTCCTTAAAGGTGTCAGTGATGTCGATGATGGTACTGCTCGCGGCAAGCGGCAATTCAACATCAAGCTGCTTCCTGCCGGAGAGGCTGCAAAACTTAGCTCACGTGATATTGCAAGCCAGCTGCGTAATGCATTCTACGGCGCAGAAGCGTTAAAACAACAAGTCGGACAAGATGAAGTCACGGTGCGCGTACGTCTTCCAGAAAAAGAACGTGCATCTGTCGCCACCTTCGACGACTTAGTGCTCAAACTTCCATCCGGTGGTGAGATGTTGCTCAGAGATGCAGCACGCATCACTAAAGGCTTTGCCGCCACATCCATAGCCCGTCAAAACGGGAAGCGAATCCGCAAAGTTACCGGAAACGTTACGCCGCGTAAGCTTTCAGGACAAGTTGTAACCTCCGTTACAACCGACATCCTGCCAGAACTGCTGCACAAGTACCCGAGTTTGAACTATTCGCTCAAAGGAAAGCAAGCAGATATGCGCGACAGTGTTCGAAGCCTGATAACCGGCTTGCTGCTCACGCTACTTGCTATCTACGCGCTTCTGGCAATCCCGTTTAAAAGTTACACACAGCCGCTTATCGTTCTTCTTGCAATTCCATTTGGTATGGTTGGAGCAATCGTGGGGCACGTCGTCATGGGATACTCTCTCAGCCTGATGAGCATGTTCGGGCTGGTTGCCCTTTCCGGAGTTGTGGTCAACGACTCTCTTGTTCTTGTAGACTTCACCAACAGACTACGTCGCGAAGGCTACGAAGCGCACGAAGCCGTTATTTCAGGAGCAATCAAGCGCTTCAGACCAATCCTGCTGACAACCATCACAACGTGCAGCGGCTTGGCTCCTATGATTCTGGAAACATCGCGGCAAGCCCGATTCCTCATTCCAATGGCAATTTCACTCGGATTCGGCATCCTGTTCGCAACGTTTATCACACTTATTCTCGTGCCATGCTTCTACCTTGTGTTCGAAGATATCGCGAACCTCTTTGTAACTAAGGCATCGCCTACAACGGAGCCTGCCAACGATTCGATTTAATTGGAGCTAAGCTTTGGGCAGCTTTTTTTTGCCTTCGGCGACCAGAGAACCTTCTTGAAAGGAAGGTTCTCTGGACTCTCCAAGAACTTTTACCCGCGAGACCAGCACGTTTTTTGCGAAACCTCACGGCTTACCCGCCACACCCCCTCAAAAACTACAAAGGCTGTCCTAAAAACTAGGACAGCCTTTTATCATTAGGGAAAGGCAGTGGGGTATAAGCCGAAAGTCAGCATAAGAAGCGAGAGTCAATCGCAGGTAAAAGTCTTTGGAGATTTTTAAGAACCTTTCTTCGAGAAAGACTCTTAAAGTCCCGCTGATAAGCGCCGTCGAGAACAACACTACAGTCTACGACAAGAAGGTTCTCTGGACTCTCCAAGAACTTTTACCCGCGATACCAGCACGTTTTTTAGAAACCTCGCGGCTTACGCGCCACGCCCCTTCAAAAGCTACAAAGGCTGTCCTACAAAACTAGGACAGCCTTTTATGATTCGGGAAAGGTAGTGGGGTATAAGCCGAAAGTCAGCATAAGAAACGAGAGTCACTCGCGGATAAAAGTCTTTGGAGATTTTTAAGAACCTTTCTTCGAGAAAGGTTCTTAAAGTCCCGCTGACAAGCGCCGCCGGAGGCATAACGCCCCCCACCCCCGCCCTATTCTTCAGTAAGAAAACAGACAGAGGTGCTGTGTGTTTCAAGAAATTTTATAGACGCAGGGAACGCCTCTTCCGTGTGCGGTTCAAGCGTAGCGGACGGCTTCAGGTCATGCTCTTGTATAAAGTCAAATAATTCTAGAAGCGGAACGCTGCCAGCACCGAGTGCGAGGTGTTGATCGCCTGAGCCGTCGTTATCATGCAAATGCAGATGCCAGAGCCTTGGAGCAAACGCGGTTAGCCATTCCAGCATGTTTTGACGCTGAGCACCCTTGGCAAACGAATGCCAATGCCCGACATCAAAGCAGTGCCCTACCCGTTCTGCCGGTAAATGCTGCACAAGATCAACGAGCGGCGCTGGAGTTACTTCGTACGTATTCTCTAAAAAGAGCGGAGTTGTCTTGTCTGCTTCTTTAATGAGCAGTGACCATGTTAGAATAGAGCGTGACAACCATTCATCATAAAACGGCTCGTGCTGCCCTTTTTCATACAGCGGATGCCCGACATAATGCGTCGGGTTATAGATATGGGAAATCTCCAACGCCTCAAGTAAGGTCTTGCGTGTTGCTTTGAGTATGTGGTTATTCAAACTCCCTGCTGCAAGATCAAAAAATGGAAGATGAACACCACACGAAAGTCCCGCTGATTTGAAACGTTTTGCCACGTTTTTATGCCAGTCCACACCTATTTCTTGAATTGCATAGGTATCCATACCTAATTCGGGCGATACACCCTCTGCAATCAGCATATCAATGTATCGCGGCTCCCTGAAGGCAAAGCTTAGCGGTAAATTTACAAATAACCCCATACTATCCATCCTCTTTTCAC
Source organism: Halodesulfovibrio sp. (assembly GCF_025210605.1). Taxonomy (NCBI): domain Bacteria; kingdom Pseudomonadati; phylum Thermodesulfobacteriota; class Desulfovibrionia; order Desulfovibrionales; family Desulfovibrionaceae; genus Halodesulfovibrio; species Halodesulfovibrio sp. The sequence goes on from NZ_JAOARI010000002.1 coordinate 195,470, forward strand.
GGTATCCGCAGACTACAATAATCCTGCACCTTATTTTTCATTTTACACTGTTTTTTATCAACACTCTAGTCTTGCTGAAGCAGGCTTTTGTTGTCTACTGATTGGCGCGGGAATAAATCCTACTTTTTTTGTATATTTTTATTCGAAAATATATATTCTTTCTTTTCAGCTAATTACACTACAAAAAAATGAAAACCGTTCCATCCGATCCCTTGACGAAATCTTTTAAATACCCTACCCCGTCGGTATGATAAAAACTCATACCGAATCGGTAGGTTTTAAATCTACGATTTATCGATGAGTTAGAGAACATTGCTTTTTTTTGTGATGTTCATGCAACCGCATACATACCAAGACTGCCACAGTGCCCTTAGGCCGTATGGCGAGTTCGGCGCGGTTCTGCTGTTCTTCTGGAGTTGGGGAACTTTCAGAAGGCTGATGGCTAAGGGGTGTCTGAGGACGAGTTAATATTTCATCGAAAGGACTGCCACTATGATGAAGGGAAAATCACTGCTCCGCTGGGCGGGCACGCTGATGGTTGTAGCGCTTATATCGGTCGTCGGTATCAAGGCGCACAGCTCAAATGTAACAGCTGCTCCTGCCGAGCATTATGCTGATGTCATCACAATTGATGTTATCGGCGAGCTGGGTGATATGGAACTGCCAGCCGTTACGTATCGCCACGATCTGCATACTGACGCACTGAAAGAAATGAACAAGGACTGTGCCAGCTGTCACGAAAGTACAGACGGCTACATGGAACTGACCTTTAAACGCACAAGTGATTTGTCTGCAAAAGAATTGCAGGACTTGTATCACAAAAACTGTGTAGGCTGTCATGTTGACATGGCTAACTCCGGCATGGACACAGGTCCTCTGGAAAGCGAATGTCGTGCATGTCACAATCCAAATCCGGACGCGAAAGCTAAAGTAATTCCTGTCCAGATGGATAAAGCACTGCACGAACGTCATATTTCATCTAAAAAGATTGTTGTTCCAGCAATGGATAAAAACTGTGGCGCTTGTCACATGAACATCGATCTTTCAGCAGGTACCGCTACCTACAAACCGAATACAGAAGACGCTGACAACGGTTATGGTAAAGGTTTCCTCATCTACAAATGTCCTAACGCTGCCGCGCACACAAGCTGCATCGGCTGTCACATGGAAGAATCTAAAAAAGATTCTGCATTCACAGGTCCTATCTCCTGTGGTGGCTGCCACGGCGTAAAAGCTGAAAAAGAAGCAACCAAAGTAACTCCGAAACGCCTCTTCCGCGGCCAACCGGATGCTGCTCTTATCGTACCGGACACCACTGCTAAAAGCGACATTGCTCCTGTGGCATTTGACCACAAGTTCCATGAAGCAAACGTAGAAAAATGTGGCACCTGTCACGTTAACGGTATCGGTAACGAACAGTACGGCTTCAAACCACTTTACGGTGATATGCACGATGCACAGTCCACAGCAAGCTGTGTTGGCTGTCACGCAAAACTTGTTGCACAGGATGCATCATGTGCGGGCTGTCACTCCATGATTCCAGTTAAAAACTTCAACGAAAAGTCTTGCGCAACCTGTCATAACGCTAACGGCGTTACCGCAGAACAGGCAGCTAAAATGAGCAAAGAAGAACGTAACGCAGTTGCTGCTGCTGTTATTGCTGCTCGCGAAGCTGGCAAAGTAGCGTACACCGCTGAAGAAATTCCTGAATTCGTAAAAATTGACGCTCTTGCTGACAAGTACGAAGCATCCAACATGCCGCACCGCAAAATCGTTGAAACTATGCTCAACGCCACCGCGGACAGCAAACTTGCTGGTAGCTTCCATGCAGAAAAAGGCAAAGTATGTCAGGCCTGTCACCATCAGAGCCCTATGAGCATCAAGCCTCCTAAATGTCAGAGCTGTCATAACGAGTCATTCACAAACGGTGACCGTCCGGGTCTTAAAGCTGCTTACCATCAGCAGTGCATGACCTGTCACACCGAAATGAATATTCAGAAGCCAAAGAACACTGAGTGCGCAGGCTGCCACGCCGCACGCGCTAACTAGGAATCAAGGAGCAATTATGCATCGCAGAAAATTCCTAAGCCTGCTTGGCGGCGCCGGTATTGCTTCCACCTTGGGAACTACTAAGGCGAAGGCTGCCAGCAACGCTTCATTTGACGGATACCCGGACGCAATGGGCGTCCTTCACGACAGCACCCGCTGTATCGGTTGCCGTAAATGTGAAGAGGGATGTAACACTGTAAATAAACTTCCAAAACCTGAGAAACGCTTCGACGACCTCTCTGTTTTGGATACAAAACGCAGAACATCCGCCACCGTGCACACTGTAGTGAACAAGTACAATGTTGCCGGTCTGGATCACCCTATTTTCCGTAAACAGCAGTGTAACCACTGCATGGAACCAGCATGTGCATCCGCATGTTTTGTTAAAGCGTTCACCAAAAACCCAGACGGCTCCGTTACTTACAACGGCGACGTTTGTGTTGGTTGCCGCTACTGCATGATCGCATGCCCGTACTCTGTTCCTACTTTTGAATACGATGATCCATTAGATCCACTCATTCAAAAATGTACTATGTGTCACCCGCTTATTAAAGAAGGCAAACTTCCGGGCTGTGTTCAGGCATGTCCTAAAGAAGCTCTCACCTTCGGCAAGCGTTCTGACCTTATTGAAATCGCACGCGAGCGCATCCGCAAGCATCCTGACCGCTACGTAAAGAAAATTTACGGCGAAACAGAAGCTGGCGGAACCAACTGGCTCTACCTTGCTCCAGTAAAACACACTGAACTTGGTCAGCCTGTTGTCGGTAAAAAATCCGCTCCGGAGCTTACCGCTGGTGCTCTCGGCGCTGTTCCTATGGTAGTAGGCATCTGGCCTGTACTGCTTACCGGTGCATACGCAATCAGCAAGCGTAAAGAAAAAATCGCTGCTGACGACCAGAAAGCCGCTGTAGCACAGGCTGTTTCTGAAACTCAGTCCGCTGCTGACGACAAGCTTAAAGCTGCAATGGATAAAGCTGCTAAAGATAAAGCTGCTGCCGTTGAACGCGAAACAAAGAAAGCTGTCGCTAAAGCTGAAAAAGAGTTTGAAGAAAAGCTTGCTGCACTCCAGAACCCTGAGAGCGAAGAAGTAGACGAAAGCTCCAAGCCTGAGGGAGATGCATAATGAGTCACGATCAGAAAAAATTCTGGCACGCCGGAAACATTCTCACTGCTATCATCCTTGCTGGCGGTCTGGTACTTACTTTCCTGCGTTTCTATAAAGGTATCGGCGCTGTATCCAACCTTGACGACAACAACCCTTGGGGTCTGTGGATCGGCTTCGACCTTATGTGTGGTGTAGCATTGGCTGCCGGTGGTTACGTAACTTCCGCATCCTGCTACCTGTTCGGCATGAAGCACTACCATTCCGCAGTGCGTCCTGCTATCACAACCGCTTTTCTTGGCTACTTCTTCGTAGTTGTAGCTCTCCTGTACGATCTGGGTCACCCATGGAGACTCCCGTACCCGCTGGTATACTCTCAGGGCACAACCTCCCTGCTTTTCGAAGTAGGCTTGTGTGTATCCCTGTATGTATCAGTTCTCTTTATTGAGTGGTCTCCAGCAGCATTCGAATGGCTCGGCATGCGTAAGCTTCGCAGCATTGCACTCAAGCTTACTCTGCCTCTCACCATTATGGGTGTTGTACTTTCCACTATGCACCAGAGCTCTCTCGGCGCACTGTTCCTTATTGCACCGGGTAAACTGCATCCGCTTTGGTACTCCAGCTTTATGCCTGTGTTCTTCTTCATCTCCTCCATGGTGGCTGGTACATCCATGGTTATTTTTGAAGGCACACTGGCGCATAAAGGTCTGCACCGCATGATGGATGAAACACACCTTAAAGAAGCTAACGGCGTAGCATTCGGCTTTGCAAAAGCTGCCTCCTTCATTCTTGCCGGTTACTTCTTCATTAAGCTGTTCGACATCACAATGGACAACGACTGGAAATACCTCGCCACCGGTTACGGTGCAATCTTCCTTGTTGAAATGTTCGGTTTTGTACTGCTTCCTTCTTTCCTCTACGCAATCGGCGTACGTGAAAAGAACCTGAAGATTGTACGCATTGCATCCGTGCTTGGCGTACTCGGTATTGTTGTAAACCGCTTCAACGTGAGCATGGTTGCGTTCAACTGGCAGCTTCCTGCTGCTGAACGTTACTTCCCAAGCCTCATGGAAGTCGGCATTTCTATTTTTGTTGTAACTCTTATCGTTACTACATACCGCTTCATCACTACCCGGATGCCAGTTCTTTTCGAACATCCGGAGTACAAAGACGCTCATTAGTCCGGAGGTTAATACTATGGAAACAATCTATACTCTCCACGACTTCATGCTTCACACCAAAACCATCACATACGTGCTGATGGGTGTGGCTCTGGTCAGCTTTGTCGGTTACTGGACGTTCCTGTCCGGCAGAGACGAAAAAATGAGAAAGTACTAGTCAGGACGGGAGGATTTTCCTCCCTCTAGACAAGGAGATTACAATGATAGCTTTTCTTACCGGACCAATGCTGTGGATATCACTGCTGGTATTCTTTGGCGGTCTTACAGTTCGCGCCGTGCTGTACGTGCGCGGTCTTAACTGGCAGCTTGACCGTGTTGCATATAAACCGCATATGAACCTCGGTCTTCGCGGTGCTATTCACTCCATCCGTTGCTGGCTCATTCCGGGCGGCACATACGGCTGGCGTCAGCAGCCATTTATGGCAACAGGCTTTTTCCTGTTCCACATTGGCGCAATCCTGCTTCCGCTTTTCCTGATCGGTCATCAGGAACTTCTTAAAATGGCATTTGGTTTCAGCCTGCCGACCTTACCGTCCAGCGTTGCAGATGCACTTACAGTTCTTGCAATCATCGGTGGCTTTATGCTTGCTATCCGTCGTATTGCGCTTCCTGAAGTACGTATTCTTACAACTCCATACGATTGGTTTATCCTCGGCATTTCAGTAGCACCGTTCGTAACAGGCTTTATTGCCCGTCTGCATCTCGGTAACTATGATTTCTGGCTTACTTGCCACATCATTACCGGCGAAGCTGTGCTGCTTCTGGCACCATTCACCAAGCTGTCCCACATCGTACTGTTCTTCATGTCCCGTGGTCAGCTCGGCATGGATTACAATATCAAGCGCGGTGGCGCTAAACGCGAAACCGCATTCCCGTGGTAACAGCAAGCTGCTAGGAGAAAACAATGCCTCAAGGTACTTTTTGTAACACCACACCAATCAGCACCGAAGAAGAGCTTAAAGCTCTGCTCGGTGATAAAGGTGGTGCACAATACTACGCTGAGATGGAAGAGCTGGACGTTGATACCGACGCCCTTGCTGCTATGCTCGAAAAAACCTGTCAGTCCCGTATTCGTACGTGGCTCGAAATATGTGCCCACTGCGGCATGTGTGCAGACTCCTGCTTCCTGTACCGTGTAAACGATCGCGATCCAAAACAGGTTCCTGCATACAAAATCCAGTCTACCCTTGGTGAACTGGTTAAGAAAAAAGGCAAAGTGACTAACGAGTTTATGCGTCATTGCGTAGACGTTGCATGGTCACAGTGCACATGTTGTAACCGCTGTGGCATGTACTGTCCGCACGGCATCGATATGGGTGTCATGTTCAGCTACTTGCGCGGCGTTCTCAACTCTCAGGGTTTTGTACCTTGGGAAATGAAAATCGGTTCCGGCATGCACCGCGTGTACAACGCTCAGATGGACGTTACCACTGAGGACTGGATTGATACATGTGAATGGATGGCGGACGAATACGGCGAAGAGTGGCCGGGTCTTGAGATTCCTGTTGATAAGGAAGATGCGGACATCATGTACACTCTTAACGCTCGTGAGCCTAAACACTATCCGGAAGATCTTGCAGAAGCTGCTATCCTGTTCCACCTCGCTGGTGAAAACTGGACTGTACCAAGTGTAGGCTGGGAGCAAACCTCCCTTGCTATGTTTGCCGGTGACTGGGCAGCATGTAAAATGCAGGTTGAATCTGTATACAAAGCAATTGAACGCCTCCGTCCAAAACGTGTTATCGGCACCGAGTGCGGTCACGCACACCGTGCAACCGTAATCGAAGGTCCTTACTGGGCTGGTCGTGAAGACGGTCTGCCGCCTGCACCGTACATTCACTATGTTGAATGGGTTGCAGAAGCGCTGCGCACAGGCAAGATCAAGATTGATCCAGAAAAGAAAATTAAAGAACCTGTTACACTTCAGGATTCCTGTAACTACGTGCGTAACCACGGTTTAGCTAAAGCTACCCGTGAAATCATGAGTTACATTGCTGAAGACTTCCGCGAAATGGGTCCTAAGCGCGAACACAACTACTGCTGTGGCGGTGGTGGCGGCTTCAACGGTATTGGTAAATACCGTAAAGAACGTAACAAAGCGCTTCAGACTAAACGCGATCAGATTCTTGCAACTGGCTGTAAGCTTGTTATTGCACCGTGCCATAACTGCTGGGACGCTATCCGCGATCTCGAAGAGGAATACGAAATCGGCATCCGCTGGTCATTCCTCAAACCGTTGCTTATCAAAATGGCTATTGTTCCGGATCACCTTAAGCTTCCAGAAGAATAGTACTTTCGCTCACTATAGTAAGATTACAAAAATCTGTGTATCTCTCATACACAGAAGCGGCTATGTAACCATACCGTTCTGTCTTACATCTAGCGAGTTATCCTCCGGAGCGGAGAGCGTACCGCTTTCCGCTCCGGTTTTCATCTTGGCGCCACGGCAGGTGCCCGCAACGTTTATCAGAAGAGCACGGTATGAGAAAACGTATCCTTGTTATTGAGGATGATCCCAATGTCCTCGAGTACATGATCAATTTCCTACAGGCTGGTGATTACGATGCTGTGGGTGCACAAAACGGTCATACAGCCCTTGATATTGCAGCGGGAACTCCTTTTGATCTGATTACTCTGAATATGGAAATGCGCCACGATTCCGGCGCAGTAGTCTATAAAAAGTTGGCTTCCGGCAATTACAATAGCGAAACACCGTTCATTTTTGTGGGTGGTCCAAAAGAAATTCATCAAGCCATTCCTAATGCTGTGGCAACAGTAAACAAGCCCTTTGATCCCGACCGGATGCTCAACATCATCCGGCAGACTCTCGGCGAATAGCAATCACGCTAGGTCGATTATGAAATTTACCACACGAAGCCGTTATGCAACCCGCATGCTTCTCGATATCGCAATGAACGAAGAAGATGGTCCTGTCTCTATTAAAGATGTAGCTATGCGACAGGAAATCTCCATCAAGTATCTAGAAAAGCTCATGCGTGACTTAAAAAAAGAAGGCTACCTTAACAGCATATTGGGTGCTAAAGGCGGCTACCATCTTGCGCGCAATCCTTCACAGATACGTTTGGGTGAGCTTGTACAGGCTCTGGAAAAAACAGAGCCATGTTACGGGTGTGACGAACAACACTCCTGCTGCCCGCGCATTCATGTATGTCTCACACGCACAATGTGGGAAGAAGCCTCAAAGGCTATGTACCAGAAGCTAAACCAGTTTTCACTGGCAGACCTTATCCGCGATACTTCATTGTGCCCTAAAAACCAGCCGGACTCTGTTCCCTCGCGGGCATAATTACACTTCTGCACTTACTGCGCAGGTTCTGCGCATTATATTTTTGCCCGCAGCGCATACTTATAACAGCCAGATCCCGCGCAGATTTATAAAAAAACAGCTTGACAACCAACCAAAAACTTTCTGCCCCATCCCTTGACTTTGAATACATAAGGGCATAGTAAATAGCAGTTCAGCGCTTGCTGTCGTGCTATTGTTGCGCGCCAAGACAGGGCATACGGGGTTCGCCCCACGCACTGTTTGCTGAAAACATCCTGTGGTCGTAAGACCGTCGTTTACGGGGTGGCCTTTTTTCAGGGGCCTCCTTTTTTTTATTTGAGCGACAGGAAATAAGGAAGCAAAAATGACCGGAAACGGACTGTACCAGCAGATCAAAGATATAATTACCCCACTCGTCGAAGACGCAGAGCTTACCCTTTGGGGATTTGAGCTTGCCTCCGGCCAACGTATGGTGGTTCGAATTTATGTAGAGGGCGCTGACGGTGTTACCATCGACCAGTGTGCAAAATTATCCAGACACATCGGCTTGACTCTTGAAGTAGAAGACGTGCTGTCCGATGCGTATACACTGGAAGTTTCTTCCCCCGGCCTTGAACGCCCATTTTTCACCGCAGAGCAGGTATCCAGATATGTTGGAAAACCTGTAGCGCTTGTACTGCGCGATCCTCATGATGATTTTCCGGGACGCCGCAAATTCCAAGGCGAAGTCAAGTCCGTAACAGACAATACTATTGTCCTCACTCTTCCAAATGATGAGGGCGACCTGACTATTGATTGGAATGATCTGAAAAAAGCACACTTGGTACACATTTTTCCTGATACCAGCAAAGGCAAGAAAAAGAAGTAGGCAGACTTAGCGCAAGAGCGAGTCGGAGGAAATCAAATGAGCATGGATATTAAAAAAGCCATCGACCAGATCAGTAAAGACCGCGGTCTTGACCGTGACATGCTGGTTGACACTTTAGAAGAAGCAGTTCGCACGTCAGTTATTCGTAAATATGGCGAAGACCTCGACGTGGAAGTAAGCTTTAACGAAGACACCGGTGAAATTGAGGTGTTCCAGTTTAAAGTCGTTACTCGCGATGAAGATATCGAAAACGACATTACACAAATTTCTATTGAAGATGCTCGTGAACACGACCCTTCAGTACAGCTCGACGACGAAATGGGCTTCCGCCTCAAGGTAGAAGACCTTGGTCGTATTGCTGCACAGTCTGCCAAGCAGGTTATTATCCAGCGCATGCGTGACGCTGAGCAGGAAATTATCTACGAAGAATTCAAAGATAGACAAGGTGAGATTTTAAGCGGCATCATTCAGCGCCGTGATAAAGCAGGTTGGATTATCAACCTCGGTCGCACCGAAGCTCTGCTGCCTAAGGACGAACAGATTCCACGCGAACATTACAAACGCGGTGACCGTGTTCAGGCACTGGTTATTGATGTACGTAAAGAAGGTCGCGGTCCTCAGGTTATTGTTTCCCGCTCCCACCCGGACTACATGGCTATGCTCTTTAAGCGTGAAGTACCGGAAGTTGACGACGGCACCGTTGTTATCATGAACATTGCACGCGATCCGGGCAGCCGCGCAAAAGCTGCTGTTATGACTCGTGACCGTGATGTTGATCCGGTAGGTGCATGTGTCGGTATCCGTGGTTCCCGTATCCAGAACATTGTTCAGGAATTGCGCGGCGAGCGTATCGACATCGTTGTCTGGAGCCCTGAAATTGCTACATATGCACGCAACGCGTTATCTCCAGCTGTTATCACCCGCATTGTTGTGGATGAAGAAGAGAACATGCTGGAAGTAATCGTGCCTGACAACCAGCTGACCAACGCCATCGGGCGTAAAGGTCAGAACGTTAAGCTTGCATCCAAGCTTCTCGGCTGGAAAATCGATATATTTACCGAAACCCGCTATAACGAAGGTCACGCAATCGGAAAAGGTCTCGACCAGCTTGCGAGTGTGGCAGAAGTGCCGCTTCAGGCTTTTGTTGATGCTGGCTTCCAGACCATTGAAAAGCTCCAAGACGCTACAGACGAAGAGCTGCTCACGGTTGAGGGACTTACTGAGTCTAAAATTACCGACCTTCGCACTGCTATCAACTTCCTCTCCTCTGCTATTGAGGGAACTCTTTCCGAGGAAGCTGATGAATCTGTAGAGGCTGATGACGCTGCCGAAGCTCCTGTAGCAGCTGAAGAAGCACCTGCAGAAGAAGTTGAAGAAGCAGGCGAAACTGAGGAAGACGTAACCGAAAATAAGGTAACGGAATAATACCGGATGCACAAAGCCATCCGGAAACACCATACACCCGTTCGCAGATGTGTAATATGCCGCACCAGCTTTCCTAAAAGCGAGCTTAAGCGATATGTTTGCACACAGACAGAATCCGGCGAACTGATTCCTGTATTCGATGAGAAGCAGGTAATGCCGGGTAGAGGTTACTATATCTGCAACAGCCCAAAGTGCGAAAAGCGTTTTGCAAAGTTCAGAGGCTGGCGGAAGTAAAGGGGGTTTTTGCTACATGAGTGATAAGAAAATTAAAGTTAAAGAACTAAAAACAGAGCTGGATGTGCCTACCAAGGATATCCTTTCCGCTCTGCGCGAACTTGGGGTCTCTGCCAAAAGCGGTGAAACCTCTATTCCTACGGAAATGATAGAGCAGGTTCGCGACCACATCAAAAACGGTCCGGCTAAAAAAGAAGTAATGCGCAAAGAGACTTCCTCTGGCGTTATTGTTCGCCGCCGCAAGAAAGCTGCTAAAACAGCAGACGCAAAGCCTGCAGAAGAAAAACAGGCAGCTGAAGCAGAAAAGGTACAGAAAGAAGTGAAAGAAGCTCCGGCAAAAAAAGAAGCTCCTAAAGCTAAAATTGTTACCCCTAAAAAGGAAACAAAAGCTGCGCCTGCTGCTGAAAGCGCCAAACCTGCTAAAAAAGAGGCACCAAAGGTGCGAGTAGTGAAACCTGAAGAGCTTGCAAAACAGGAAGCTAAGAAAAAGACTGCTGATACCCCCCAGCCGTCCGCAAAAGCTGATGCTCCTAAAAAAGAGCAGAAGCCAGCTCCTGAAGTAAAAAAAGAAGCTGCACCAAAAGCTGAAGCAAAACAAACTGCTAAAGTTGTAAAAGCTGAAAAAGTTGAGAAGGCTGAAAAAGCTGAAGCTGCTCCTAAAAAAGATGCACCTGCAAAAGCAGCTGCTAAGGATAAAGCTGAAACTCCAGCTGATGCTGATGGCGCTAAGAAAAAGAAAAAACCTGCGAAAAAGCGTGAAGAAGCTCCGGCTGCGCCGCAGGTTCGTATTATTTCCCGTCCTGACCCTGCTGTAGCAGCAGCAGAAGCCAGAGAACGTGAGCAGCGTGCTGCCCGTCCTCAACAACGTCGTGATGACCGCGGTGGTCGCCCTAATGGTGGTCGTCCGGGTGGCGGCGGCGGTCGCCCTAACGGTGGTCGTCCGGGTGGTCAAGGTGGTCGTCCAGGTGGCGGTCAGGGTCGCCCAGGTGGCGGCGGTGGTCGTCCGGGTGGTCAGGGTCGTCCGGGTGGCGGCGGTGGTCGTCCAGCTCCGAATTTTGCGGATGCTCCAGCTTCACCAGATAAGCCAGCAACCCGTAATAAAAAATATTCAAAAAACAAGCGTACTGTTGATTTCAACCAGCGCGACGGTTTTGATAAGAAAAAGCGCAGCAAAGATGCAGCATTCACTTCTGATGAGTGGAAACGCAGCAAGCGTAAGCGCAAGAAGCAGGAGCAGACTCCTTCTTCTACCCAGCCTCTCAAGGCTGCAAAGCGTAAGATTAAAGTAGACGATCACATTCGTGTATCTGACCTTGCTCACCAGATGGGTATTAAAGGTTCAGAGATCATTAAAGTGCTCATGCAGCTTGGTGTAATGGCTACCATTAACCAGTCTCTCGACTTTGATACTGCTGTTGTTGTTGCTGGCGAATTCAAATACGAAATCGAAAAAGTAGGTTTCTCTGAAGAAGATTACCTCACTCCGCGTGAAGAAGATAAAGCAGAAGATCTCCATATCAGACCTCCTGTTGTTACCATCATGGGTCACGTTGACCACGGTAAAACTTCTTTGCTCGACGCTATCCGCAAATCCAGCATCACCGACCGTGAAGCAGGTGGTATTACACAGCACATTGGTGCGTACCACGTTGTAACACCTAACGGTGACCTTTGCTTCCTTGATACTCCGGGTCACGAAGCGTTTACCGCAATGCGTGCTCGTGGTGCTAAGGTAACTGACATTGTTATTCTTGTTGTTGCTGCTGATGACGGTGTAATGGAGCAGACTCGTGAGGCTGTAGCTCACGCCAAAGCTGCTGAAGTACCTATCATCGTTGCAGTTAACAAAATGGATAAAGAAGGCGCAAACCCAGAACGTGTAATGCGCGAGCTTTCCGAAATCGGACTCGTGACAGAAGACTGGGGCGGCGACACAATCTTCGCGAACGTGTCCGCTAAAACCGGTATGGGTCTTGATGATCTTCTCGAAATTCTTGCTCTTCAGGCTGAAGTTCTCGAACTTAAAGCCAACCCGAACAAACCTGCTCGCGGTCACATTGTTGAAGCTAAGCTCGACAAAGGTCGCGGTCCGGTTGCTACCGTACTCGTTCAGGAAGGTACTCTGAAACAGGGCGACATCTTTGTATGTGGCACTTTCTCAGGTCGTGTACGCGCAATGTTCAACGATCAGGGCAAAAAAGTTCAGGCTGCCGGTCCTTCTACTCCTGTTGAAGTACAGGGCTTTGACGGTGTACCGGAAGCTGGTGAAGAGTTTGTAGCTCTTAGCGACGAAAAAGTAGCACGCCGCATCGCGGATCAGCGCTCTATTAAAGAACGTGAACGTGCTCTTGCTCGTGAGTCTAAAGTTACTCTCGAAACCTTCCTCGCAAGCCGTGCAGATGCAGAAGAAGCTCAGGTTCTTAACGTTGTGCTTAAAGCTGACGTACAGGGTTCTGTTGAAGCTATCGTTGATGCACTGAAAAAACAGGCAACCGAGAAAGTAAAAGTAGACGTTATCCACTCCGGTGCAGGTTCCATTACTGAATCTGACATCCTTCTCGCTTCCGCTTCCAACGCTGTTATCATCGGCTTTAACGTTCGTCCGACAGTAAAAGTTAAGGAAGTTGCAGAGCAGGAAGGCGTAGATATTCGCTTCTACGACATCATCTACAAGCTCGTTGAAGAAGTTCGTGCAGCTATGGCTGGTATCCTTGCTCCTATCGTTAAGGAACAGTACCTCGGTCAGGCAACTGTACGTGAAACCTTCAGCGTACCTAAAATCGGTGTTATTGCCGGTTGTCACGTTGATGATGGTAAAATCACCCGTAACGCAGGTGTTCGTCTGCTTCGCGACGGTGTGGTTATCTACACAGGTACCATTTCTTCCCTCAAGCGCTTCAAAGACGATGCAAAAGAAGTACTGAAGGGCTACGAGTGTGGTATCGGACTCGACCGCTTCAACGACATCAAAATTGGTGACGCTATCGAAGCATTCGAAGAAGTAGAAGAAGCTGCTACTCTGTAAGCAAAACAATACTAAGCGGAACCGGATGTTTCGTCCGGTTCCGCTATTTTTTTGTACTAACGGTATCGCCCTCCTTGGCACAGGCTGACAGTAGAAGAGCATACGTTTTTCTTGAAAAGCAACGCCACAAGATTGGGCAGATACAATGCGCCTCTCTGGTTACACTGTAATCCGAGTAGCGTAGAAAACACTGAATCCTATATTTTGGTGCTGTTATGATTATCGGAGTTCTGCGGGTTGAATACGCACTGCATGGCAATGAATCCTTGAAGGATAAGCGCCGTATTGCAAACAGCCTGAAGTCAAAGGTTCGTAACAAATTCAATGTTTCCATTGCTGAAGTTGGCTCAGAAAACTCTATGTCAACGCTGGCACTCAGCCTTGTAAGTGTGAGCAATAGCGAAAAACACCTGCAAAGCAGACTCACTAAGTGCCTGAACATGATGGAAGCGGTGTGTCATGAAGAAATGACATACAGTGATATGGAATTTTTCGGCGTTGAATAACGCAAGCAGTACACTGCGTGCACACTTTATATAGAAAACCAACATCCAGAAAGAAGACATAATGTCAAACGTACTCTCTGAAATTGCACAGACAATTCGTGCTGGTGAAACTTTTCTCCTTACAGCGCATATAAGCCCAGACGGTGATGCTGTCGGGTCAGTTGCTGCCATGGCATGGTTACTCACCAAGCTGGAGAAAACACCGGTTATCTTTTTGGAATCCGGCATTCCTAACTATCTTGAATGGGTTGAGTTTCCGTGCTCTGTTTTTACCACTGCTGAAGAACTTGCAACCTGCACTCCGGACACTATTATTGTTATGGATTGCGGTGAAGCTGAGCGAGCAGGAAATATCGTTACGGATTATCTTGCCCATACAGATGCGCCTGTTATCAACCTCGATCATCATCTGCATAATCCAATGTTCGGCTCGATCAACCTTGTTGACACTACTGCTAGTTCTACTGGCGAATTGGTTGCAGATATTGCTGAAGAGCTTACCATCGGCTTTGATGGTTTTCTTGGCGAAAGTCTGTACCTTGCTATCAGTTCCGACACCGGACGATTTTCATATAACAACACAACCGCCCGTGCACATGCAGTTGCTTCCAAAGTTGTCGATGCCGGTTTAAAAGCTGGTGATTTTAACGAAAAATTAGACAGCGAATGGAGTTTGAATAAAATTAGACTCTGGGCGGAACTCTTTACGAACATTGAAATTGCGCTTAACGGAAAAGTAGCTTATCTGACTCTTCCTGACGCACTTTTTGAACGCACAGAAACTGAATATTCAGATATTGAATCCATCATCAACTACCTTCGAAAGATCGAAAACGTTGATGTGGCTATGACCGTGCGCGAGACAGACACCGGCTCTAAAGCGAGTCTGCGATCTCATGGTGCTGTTGATGTACAAAAGATGGCAGCAACTCTTGGCGGCGGCGGGCATAAAAATGCAGCCGGAGTCAGCCTTGACCTTCCGCTCGATGCAGCGGTTGAAACCCTGCTTGCCACCATCGCTCAGAATCTGGTATTAAACGAGGCATAACTTTACATGGCACAAGTACCACAGCAGCACGGTATTCTGCTTCTTAATAAGCCCAAAGGCCCTTCTTCCGGCGGATGCATCGGCAAGATTAAACGTCTGGGGCAGAAAAAAATAGGTCACGCAGGCACCCTTGACCCTATGGCTCAGGGATTGCTCATCGTGTTACTCGGACAGGGCACTAAACTGTCCAACTACCTTATGACCGGCGGCGAAAAAGTGTATTCCGGCACCATTAAACTTGGTGAAACAACCGATACATGGGACGCAGAAGGTCAGGTAACAGCCACAGCAGACTGGGAGCACATTACAGAAGATGATGTGCGTGCCGAAGTTGCGCATTGGCTTGATATTACTGAGCAGGAAGTTCCTGCATTCTCAGCGGCAAAACATAAAGGGAAATCCTTGTATAAGCTGGCGCGAGAAGGTAAAGAGACTCCGGTTAAGATAAAAACCGTAAAAATTTCCGAAGCAGCAACTCTATCGGTTGAGTTGCCGTTTCTCCGTTTCCGGGTACGGTGCAGTTCTGGTACGTATATTCGGTCCCTGGCCCACAGCTTGGGGATTCGATTAAAGTGCGGGGCAGTACTCACTGAACTCATCCGGGAATACAGCCACCCGTTCTCGTTGGACAACGCTTGCGAACCCGATGAGTTGGTTGAAAATCCAGAATTGCTTGAATCAAAGATGATTTCTTTAGAACAAGCGCTGCCGAGCTGGCCTAAGATTCTTCTTTCTAAAGAAGAAACTGCGCTAGTCAAAAACGGCAATCCGATTCCGTATGATCCTGAAAAAATTGCGCAGATGCCGTTTTCTGTCGGTGTAAATGCAATGCTTCTGGATTCAGAAAGGACACCTCTGGCTCTTGCAGAAACCAACATCGTACAACGTCAGCCCGTATGGTCCATCCTGCGCGGTCTCTGGCAATCCTAATTAACCTATTTATCCTTGGAGGATATCGCTGTGGTAATGACACCTGAAACTAAACAGGCAGTTATTAATGAATTTGCTCAGAAAGAAGGAGACACCGGTTCTCCAGAAGTACAGGTAGCTCTTTTGACTGCCCGTATCAAATACCTTACCGAGCACTTCAAAGAACACAAACATGACTACCATTCCCGTACTGGTCTGTTGAAACTCGTAGGTCAGCGTCGTAAGCTTCTGAAGTACCTTGCTAACAAGGACATTCAGCGCTACCGTGACCTCATCAAAAAGCTTGGCCTCCGTAAGTAGGCACTTTTACAGGGGAATCCTATGGATTCCCCTGTTCTCATATATTTATTGTATCCGTTAGGTGTACAGAACAAAGCAGAAGCTTTGTCTATCTGAGCAATATTGCTTGCTCAAAAACCAACGAGATACCTACGTAGTATCGCGAAAGGGGGGTCCGGGAAGAAGGTTTTTCCCACGCTTATCAGCACGTATACCAATACGTTAAGACTGTTAAAAGCACTCTCCCCGGAATCCCCTTCGCCAAACGATGAGGATTTTATAATGGAAAATAAATTTGGCGCACATCGCCTTACCGCCACAGTTGGCGGCAAAGAAATTACATTCGAAACCGGTCGCCTTGCTAATCAGGCAGACGGTTCTATCTGGATTCAGTGCGGCGGCACAGTAGTTCTCGTAACTGCGTGTACACAGCCTACTGACCGCGACCTTGGCTTCTTCCCGTTGACTGTTGAGTACACTGAAAAAATGTACGCAGCAGGTCGTATTCCGGGTTCTTTCTTCCGTCGTGAAATGGGTCGCCCTTCCGAACGTGAGACTCTTTGCGCTCGCGTAATCGACCGTCCTATCCGTCCTATGTTCCCTAAAGGGTTCCGCGACGAAGTACAGATTCTTGCAAACGTTATTTCTTCTGACCAGCTCAACGAATCTGACGTTCTTGCACTTACTGGTGCTTCTGCTGCCCTCACTATTTCTTCTGTTCCATTCGACGGCCCTATTGCAGGTGCTCGCGTTTGTCGCGTTAACGGCGAGTTCGTTTTGAACCCGACTGTTAAAGAACAGGAAGGCGCAGATCTCAACCTCGTATTCGCAGCATCCCGCGACGCTGTTGTAATGGTAGAAGGTGAAGCTGATTTCGTTCCTGAAGCTGTTATTGCAGATGCACTCACATGGGGTCACAAAGAAATCGAACCTCTCTTCGACGTTCAGGACGAACTCCGCAAGCTTTGCGGCAAAGAGAAAATTGAATTTGTACCTCCAGTTCCTAACGAAGAGTTGAAAGCTCGCGTTGAAGAAATTGCAACTGAAGACCTCAAAGTAGCACTTCAGGTTGCAGACAAAATGGAACGTAAGAATGCTCGCAAGGCTGTAAAAGTTAAGGTTATGGAAATTCTTTCTGCTGAAGAGCAGTATGTTGAAGATCCATCCCCGCTTGCAGAAGTTGGCGAAATTCTCGGCGCGCTCGAAAAAACTATCGTACGCACACGCATTCATAAAGAAGGTCTGCGTATCGATGGTCGTGACGTAAAAACAGTACGTCCTATCATTGTTGAAACCGGCGTGCTTCCACGTGCTCACGGTTCCTCTATTTTTGCCCGTGGCGAAACCAAGTCCATGGTTGTAACAACCCTTGGTTCAACCACAGATGAGCAGCGTATGGACTCCCTTATGGGTGACGTTACCAAACGCTTTATGCTCCACTACAACTTTGCACCATACTGCGTTGGTGAAGTTAAAATGGTTCGTGTATCCCGCCGCGAAATCGGTCACGGTGCACTTGCAGAAAAAGCTCTGCGCCCTATTTTGCCATCAGGTGATGACTTCCCGTTCACTGTTCGCGTAGTTTCTGAAACTATGGAATCCAACGGTTCTTCTTCCATGGCAGCTGTAACTGGCGGTTGTATGTCCCTTATGGACGCAGGCGTTCCTGTTAAAGCACCTGTTGCAGGCATCGCAATGGGTCTCATTAAAGAAGGCGACGACTACATCGTTCTTACCGATATTCTCGGTGATGAAGATGCTCTCGGCGATATGGACTTCAAAATTGCCGGTACTGCTGAAGGCATCACCGCAGTTCAGATGGACATCAAAATCTCCGGTATTCCTTCTGACGTAATGGTTCGCGCTCTCGATCAGGCTCGTGACGCTCGTCTGCACATTCTTGATGAAATGGCAAAAGAGCTTCCTGCTTCCCGTGAAGAGCTTTCCAAATACGCTCCGCAGATTGCTACCCTCGAAGTTAATCCGGATATCATCCGTGTTATCATCGGTCCTGGTGGCAAAAACATCAAAGCTATTACCGCAGCAACCGATGCTTCCATCGACATTGAAGACAGCGGTAAAGTAACCATCTTTGCACCAACTCTTGAGTCTCTTGAGCAGGCTCGTGAAATGGTTCAGTACTACGACCAGCGTGCTGAGCTTGGCAAAGACTACATGGGTAAAGTTAAAAAGATTCTCGAAATCGGTGCGATTGTAGAGATTCTTCCTAACGTTGAAGCTCTTGTACACATTTCTCAGCTCGATATAGCTCGTGTTGAAAAAGTAGAAGACCTCGTTTCCCTTGGCGAAGACATGAAAGTTAAGGTTATCGAAATCAACGATGGTCGTGTTCGTGCTTCCCGTAAAGCAGTACTTCTCGAAGCTCAGGGTACTCCTTGGACTCCAGAATCAACTGCACGCCCTCAGCGTCGCCCAGGTGGTCGCAATGACCGTCGTGGTGGTGGTCGTGATGACCGCCGTGATGGACGTCGCGATGATCGTCGTGGCGGACGCCGCTAATACCGATACTGTTCAAAGAGCGAAAGCATTGCTTTCGCTCTTTTTTTATAACTTTAGTATAGTTACAGCTTCATTTGAGTTTCTCAGCAGCACTGTAAAATTCAGTTGTATTTATTAGATAATTTGCAGGAGAAACGCCCTCCTCACCCCATTGTTCCTTGTACTTTAGAGCATTCGTCATGCATCGTAACATCCCTACATGAAACGATAAAAACGCGCTGATAACGCAAATCCGATTGACATTCACCATATCTAATAGCTACTGTGCCCCCATATAGCTCAAAGCGGAGAGCTAACCCCAGCGATCAGATTCAAAACGCCGTTACCGGGGGGGCAACGGTAAGAGAGAAAACTATGTATACAGTGGATCACCTTCAGGCGCAGCATACCGAGACAATGCAGCGCCTCTCCAAGGATCAGGAACGAAGTGCCAAAAAACTGAAATTTCAACTCGACGAACTGAACGAAGCCTTTGGCGAGTTAAACGCGGCAGTTTTGACCAGCCTTTCGAACGCTGCTCCGGCACACATTAAACCACCTCGAGTGGGTGGTTTCTTCTCACAACTGAAAGGACTTTTTCTCTAAATTTTCAGAAGCCGCTACCAAGCGGCTTTCTTTATGCACAAAAAACAGCACCCTGCTCACAACAGGATGCTGTTTTTTGTTATCTAATTGCTGTATACAAGCCCGCTGCTAACGCGCTCTAAAGTCATCTCTATCGAGAATGTACAGATCTTTTGCTAATGGCATTGGTGGCTTACCACTCACAGTGTCTGGACGTAAAAACATCACACGCGTAATAACTCTGCGACCTATTAGACGGTCATATACATCCACTTTATATCCGGAAGCCAACGGATTTCCGGTACCTTTGATATATTCAAAATAACGCTGATATTCTAAGCTCGTATTTGAAGGATCAAGCTGATACACATTTTTTCGCCAACCCGTTCCCCATTTAGCTGAGGTTGAGCCTATAAGCGGGCGAACAAAGTAGCGGTTTCCAGATACCTGCATAGTCTGCGACAAAATATAGGCATCGCCTTTTGCAAACACTGTTGTGCTGAATGTTTGGTATGGAAATGCGCCACTTTCCCATGTTCGCGGCTCAACATTCACACTCATGCCACCAACACGTTCATATCCTTCTGGAAGCTTGAATTCCGAAACACCATACACTTTATACATGCGTGTTTCTGGATTAAGCCGTGGTCCACAGCCTGCAAGCATGCATACTGCTACTACCAGCAATACTAATTTTCCAGTCGTATTCATTTTCACCTCTTCTCGCTGTCACAAAACTACTTGGTGTTACAACATACACGATGCGTTACGGTACAATGGCAGTATTTCCTGCCTGTGCCCCAATCGTACTGTATGCAGTTATCGGATACAATTCCTGAAATTGCGGAATAAGCACACTCCCGCCAGTCGACGGGACAAACTCAAGAACACGCACAATGACTCGTCCCGAAAAACGCTTAGCGTACACTTTGACTGCGAATGCTTCCGGCAATGTTTCATCATTTTTCTTCATAAAAGCGATATACTGGGCATATTCACTGTTCACTGTACCCGTAGGCACAGTAAACGTTGTCACCTGCCATTTATGTCCCCAACGCTCTACGGTTTCATTACTAAGAGGCTTGAAGTAAAATTTATCTGTATCAAGACGTGTCCACTGAGTTAAAAAATATGTTCCGTCACTTTCGTAAAAGGTAGTGGAGAGGTACTGCGGAAGTGATAAATCTGGAATAGTCACCGCAGGAGTCCATGTAACATCTACTGTACCTAAAGAAGAGTAGCCTGACGGTAAATCTATTGCGATATGCCCATAGACCACTTTTTTCAAATCAATTGCTTCTTCACCAAATACCGCGTCCTCACCGAATGCAGAAGGCAGCACCGTAGACATTACATTACCGGAGCAACCTGTCATCGCTATGCAGCAAAGCAGTGCTACAATCAGCCCGATCAATTTTTTTTGGCTCTGCACAATGTTCCCCCTTAAAAAAAAGAATGCCCCCGAAGTATACTCCGGGGGCATTTTTTACTTATATTATTACATTAGCTAGGATCGCCTCCAAATCCATTACCGTACTCGTTGTACTGGTATAAATCATTAAACGAAGGCATCGCAGCGAATCCACCTGTTGAAGTAGGCGTAAGCTTGATTACGCGAGCTATAACATTAGGAGTCACTCTTTGGTCATACATAGCTACAGTGTACATAGGAGCAAGCTGTCCGCCGTTTTCACGAATAGATGCGAAGTACTGTGCGTATTCCTGATCTGTTGTTGCAGAAGAAAGGCTGTAGTCGCCTTTTCTCCAACCGGTGCCCCACATTTCTGCTGTGGAACCAACAAGAGCACTCACTCTATAGTATGGAGTTTTGAACACCATTTTTTGTACAATTACGTAGCTGCAATCCTTGCCGTAAATTTCGGAATTCCATCTTTGGTATGGGTACAACCCTTCAACCGGAATATTGATGGTGTCCGGCAGGACAGATACAGATGTTGAATCAATCATTGAATACCCGACAGGCACTACAGTTTTTGCACATCCATACACTCGCATAGGCTCGCCAGCCTTTGTTTGAGCGCAGCCTGCAAGCACCATAAGTGCAAGAACAATAAACAAGCAACGTGTTAGCTTCATAGCATTCCTCACTAGAGTTATGTGAAAATACTGTTGAACAAGAATAATCCATATAATTCTTTACCAAGGGACTCTGCTCTATTCAGTTTTTCAACAATAGCGAATAGCGAATCTATTGCCATAATATTTTGAAATAACATCATTCTTTATAACAATTTATTGCACTTTCGGCTTGTTTATTTTTGACGTCGTCAACAGAGATAAGTTTCTTCCTACCAATATGTATTATTGTTATTATATTTACTGTTGTTACATTATATTATGACGTTATATACCATAATCAACGACAGCCCTCCCACTCCTTTTGGTTTTATTTCCATACTAAGCCTCAATTTACAGTTCAAAATAAATACAAATAACGATGTACTGCATAAGTTACATTCATTACGTACCAAAACATCATATAGCTATTGTATTTTTCAAATGCTATACGCAGTTATTAAACTGAATTTGATTTAGTACACCACAAAAAAACGCGGTATATTCATTACACCAGCGTAATGAATATACCGCGTTTTAACCGCACTACTCAAACAATATGTTTGAAATATATGTCTAGGTCATCAGCAATTTGCAGCAAAGCAGATGCAATAACATACAGCCGCTACCCTTGCCTGTCCAAGCAGTTGGAAATCGAAGCACCCGGAAAAACAACTGATTTCTGGTATCCACGATAAACTGATGACTTCTTTTTGCTTGCTAAAAGTTGAGACTTTAATGAGGCGTGCAATTTTTTAAGCTCATCTGTCAGCAGCAGTTGAACATGCTGCATTTTCAGTAGCTTTTGACGCAACTCATTTTCTATATCGCCTGTTCGGATTGCCCACGCCTCAGATATAAGTCGTTCGCGCTCCACAGCGGCCTCATCAGCAACATCCATGTCACCATTTTTCAAGGCTTCCAGTTCTTGCTCTCCAATCCGGAGGGCTTCATCAAGCAATGTAAGGCTGTTTGCCATACTTTTATTCCTCGCAAACATTCTCCAGCTTCTCACGCATAGCAGTCACAAGACCTTTCCAGTGAGAAACAGCTGTCGCAAATTCGCCGTCAAGAATTCCGGCAAGAGTCTGCCAATCTTCATTTGAAGTAGCTTCACCCATAGTTTCAAACTGGGCAGAAACTTCTTCTACTGTTTTTTCAAACAGCTCTTCGTCACCTTCAATGTATTCACTGCGGAGTACTGCAAGCATACCCATAAAGTCGTGCAATACATTCAGCAATTCAGTGAACAAAGTTAATGCGTCAGCTTCCTGCCCATTGCGGAACATGCCAGCAATGTGGTGAGAGCTGTTTTCCATAAGAGCTACTACTTTATCCAGTTCAGTAACGATGCCGATTGCAAACTCGTTCGCAGGAACGCTTTTGATTTCAACACGCTTAATTGAGCTGGTGTCTACCTCAACAGCCTGATTAGGATATTCTTCCTGAAACTGTGTCTCATCTACGAGAACATCAGTAACAATTCTATCCTCAAGTTTATCTTCCATAACCTTAACGAGCAATTCCTCAAGATTTGCGAAAGTGTTTACATTGTATTCTGCTGCATTACCGTCAATAACAATCATTATTGAGCCTCCTGATGCCTGATAAGGCGAAATTTTCCTTTGCCGCTAATACTACAAGTTCCATGCCACGTAATATTCCAGCATTACTCAAAAAAGCTTTTTGCCCATATTTCTGCCAGCATCAACTTGTATAAACCAGCAAACAACACTCTGATTTTAATAACGATGTTATAGGAAATAGATTTTTTTATTTTTTTATTCGACCTTCATTGCAAAACAAACTTTTTCACTTAGGCAGCGTGCAGTTTGTTCCCATCACGTCAAGTTACTGACTTCATGCCGCTGGCTGGTATAGACAAAAAACTGTACAAATTGCCAAATCAATCCACATACTATACCGACTATCTATGTAGAGTCGTTCATACTTTTATCACAAGGAATTGCTTGATTTCACCAGACAAGATGCTTAAAGCCATCTCGCAAGCAATTTTCATCGCATTCTCTAAGCAGTGTAGCAGCTCCGGTACTGATAGTACGGACAGGGAGCACAACACCCTGCTGTTCAGTTCCGCCTCAGAACATAGCTTACGGTATGCATAATCCGCCCAACGTAAACAAAGGTTCAAAAAAATGGCGTTATTCACCAAAGAAGAAGCACTGGAGTACCACAAGTCTCCTCGCTGCGGTAAAGTTGAAGTTGTTCCAGTCAAACCTTGCGGTTCACAGAAAGATCTTTCTCTGGCGTACTCACCGGGCGTTGCAGAAGCATGCAAAGAAATCCACGCTACACCGGAAACCGCTGCTCTGTACACTAACCGCTCGAACCTTGTCGGCGTAATTACAGACGGCACAGCAGTGCTCGGTCTTGGTAACATCGGTCCTTTAGCAGCAAAGCCTGTTATGGAAGGTAAGGGTGTTCTGTTCAAAACATTTGCGGATATCGACGTATTCGACATCAATCTGGACACCAAAGATTCCGAGCAATTCATTGCAACTGTCAAAGCTATGGAACCAACCTTTGGCGGCATCAACCTTGAAGACATTAAAGCACCAGAGTGTTTCTACATTGAAGAAACACTGAAGCGTGAGATGGATATTCCGGTTTTCCATGACGATCAGCACGGTACTGCTGTAATTTCCGGCGCAGCCATCATCAACGCTTGCGAAATTACCAACCGCAACATCGAAAAGCTGAAGGTTGTCGTTGTCGGCGCTGGTGCTGCTGGCATCGCGTGTTCAAAATTTTATGTAGAGCTTGGTGTGAAACGCGAGAACATCTTTATGTTCGACTCCCGCGGACTTATCTACACCGGACGCGACGGGCTTAACGAATACAAAGCCGAATTTGCACAGGATAAAAACTACGGAACACTTGAAGAAGTGCTTAAAGGCGCAGACTGCTTCCTTGGTCTTTCCGTCAAAAACTTGCTCTCCAAAGATATGGTTGCCTCTATGGCTGACCAGCCTATCATCTTTGCAATGGCAAACCCTGACCCAGAAATCCCGTACCCGGATGCGAAAGAAGCATCACCGGAATGCATTATGGGCACAGGTCGTTCAGACTTCCCGAACCAGATCAACAACGTATCCGGCTTCCCATACATCTTCCGCGGCGCACTGGATACTTGTGCAACAGAAATCAACGAAGCAATGAAAATTGCTGCTGCTACCGCTCTTGCCAAGCTTGCAAAAGAACCAGTGCCGCAATCCATCTGCGATGCATACGGCGTAGAGTCTCTGACATACGGCACTGATTACGTTATCCCAAAACCGCTCGACCCACGCATTCTTGAATGGGTTGTACCGGAAGTAGCAAAAGCTGCTATGGACACCGGCGTTGCACGCCATAGCATTGAAGATTTTGATGCATACAAAAAAGAGCTTACAGCACGACTGGACGCTTCCCACAAGCGCGTCGATGCGTTTGTAAAAAGCTATTAGTCAACGTAAGATTTAGTATAGCATCTGGACTCTGAACCATTCCAGACTTATACTGCCGGATGAACAACTAAAGCGGCGCGTCTTGTAGTCATTTCGCGCCGCTATTCTGCTTTGAATTAATCAACAAACCGGTCATTCCGGACAATTTGCTGTGGAGATAACCATGAATCTTCGATTCCAACAGGCACCAGCCGAAGAGTGGCAAGCAAACACTGTTCTCCTTTTCAATTTCAAAGGTGAAGAAGTAACCGAAAGCATTCCTAACCTCAGAGATTCTATTCCGTGGATTACCATCACCCCTGCTATTCAGGACGCAAAAGGCGAAAAGAATCAGGTTACCGTTGCATACGGTCATCCTTCTGTTCCAATGCCGCGTGCTGTTATTGTTGGTCTTGGTGATCGTAAAAGCTTTACACTTGAAGTTCTGCGCGACGCTGTAAAAACAGCAGCTCTCAAATGCAGAGAGCTTAAAGCAGATACCTGCGCTATCCCAGTTGAAGCTCTGGATACCATCGAAGAAGAAAACACCGTGCTCGTAGAGGAAGCAGTTGCTTCTGCTCTTATTGCACTCCACACCTATGATGCATTAAAGACCACCCAGAAAGAACCGGCACACACACCGCGCTGGATGGCTCTGCTCTCCACAGAAGACTTTTTCCCTGACGACATCCATGCAGCAGCACGCCGTGGTGAAGCAGCAGCACTGGGTGTTAACTACACTCGCGACCTTGTGAATGCGCCAGCAAACATCATCACACCTTCTGCACTTGCAGAAAAAGCAGAAGAGCTTGGCAAAAAGTACAATTTCAAACGCACTATCCTTGGACGCGAAGAAATCATCGAAGCAGGCATGGGGGCATTTATGTCCGTTGCCGCAGGCTCTGATGCTGACCCTAAATTTATTGTAATGGAGCATGCACCGAAAGGTACTGAAAACGACGATCCTATCGTGTTTGTCGGCAAAGGCGTTACCTTTGACACTGGCGGAATCTCCTTAAAGCCATCCCTCAATATGCATGAAATGAAATGCGATATGGGCGGCGCAGGTGCAGTGTTCGGTCTGTTTGAAGCATTGGGCAACTCCGACATCGAACGCCGCGTTATCGGTATCACACCATGCACAGACAACATGCCGAGTTCAACAGCAACACACCCCGGTGATGTTGTAACGTCTCTCAATGGCAAAACCATTGAAGTTATCAATACTGACGCAGAAGGTCGTCTCATTCTTGTTGATGCCCTGACTTACGCACAAAAAGAATACAAGCCTTCAGCAATCATCGACCTTGCAACTCTTACAGGTGCATGTGTTGTTGCACTTGGCGCGCATGCAGCAGCAGTATTCGCTACAGACGATGATTTGACTAAAAATATTGCAGAGACAGGAAGCCGTGTCGGTGACAGATACTGGCCTATGCCATTATGGGATTTCTACTTTGAAGCCATGAAGTCTGATGTTGCCGATATGAAAAACGTAGGAACCCGCGAAGGCGGTACAATCCACGCTGCACTCTTCCTCAAACAATTCATTGAAGAAGATGTCCGCTGGGCACACCTTGATATCGCAGGCCCTGCATACAACTCCAAAGGCGGCGCTACCGGCTTTGGTGTACGTACGCTGCTTGAGCTTGTACGCAGCGGCGTATAGGTCATTTCAGGCTTATTCCTTATAGCTGAACACAACGGGCTGCTTTTCGTATGAAATGCAGCCCGTTTTTATTTTTACTACGTTTTTTCATGCAACTATACTGCCGCCCTGAAAACCTGTGTGGTATCGTACCAAGAATAATCACACAGCAATGGGAGCAACTATGAAGTTTGGAATAGATCATCTGACACTCAACGTAGACAGCCCTGACGTATGCGTACAATTTTACAGCAAGGTTTTAGGATTACCTCCTGAAAATTATGAAGAATGGAAAGAAGGCAAAGCCAAATTCCCTTCCGTAAGGCTGAACGCCAATAACATGATACACTTCTTTCCTCCTGAAATGTGGGAAGAGCTTGGCGACCTTATCTGTACGCCGGGTAAAGCAAATCACGTTTGCATTGCATATGAACGAAAAGAATGGAAAAAATTACTCGAGCGTTTGAATGCACACAAGATAACGCCAAGAGGTCCTTTCAACCTCATGGGCGCGCGCGGAAAAGGTACATCTATCTTTGTTGATGACCCAGAAGGATTCACAATAGAATTGAAGGTTTATGACGAAGAATAAACATTCTTATTTCATACTGCTCATTATGCATTTTTTATATTGACATGACTGCCCCATGCCCTCTAAAAATTCGCACACGTTTATTCTAAAATAGACGTATCCGTGCCCCTTGTCTTTAGGAATAAGGGACTCGGCTGCAAGGGTTACGGCAGGTAATTTTTTTCACTGCCGGTTGGGCACACCATTAATGGAGTATGTATGAGGTACGACAGTTGGCAAAGAAAAACGCCCTCCAGCAGTGGAGTATTGATGACTCTGCTGAACTGTATGGCATCCGCAATTGGGGTGCCGGTTACTTTGACATTACTGACCGTGGCGACGTTGCCATCCACCCGTTTGGACGTGGCAGCAACGTAGCTGTCAGTATCCCCGAGGTCATTAGAGAGCTTAAAGAACGCGGTCTTGAGCTGCCGGTTCTTTTACGTATTGAGAACATTCTCGATTCTCAGATTTCTTCTCTGCACAATTCTTTTAGAGACGCCATTTCCACGCTGGACTATCAGGGTGAATACCGAGGCGTTTTCCCTATTAAAGTCAACCAGCAACAGCAGGTTCTTGAAGAGATAGCCAACTTTGGCTCATCCTTCCATCACGGTTTTGAGGTAGGCAGTAAGGCTGAACTTATCGCCGCAATATCTCAAATGCGTGACCACAAAGCATGTCTTGTCTGCAACGGATACAAGGATGAGGAATTCATCGACCTTGGACTTCATGCCATGCGCATGGGCTTCAACTGTATCTTTGTTATGGAGATGGGCTGGGAACTGGCTACACTGCTGGAGCGTGCCGAACTGCTCGGTGTTGAGCCGCAGATCGGGGTACGTGTAAAGCTTTCTGCAAAAGGCGGCGGTCATTGGACTGCATCCGGTGGCGAACGTTCTTCGTTCGGGCTTTCCATGTCTCAGATTACAGACATCATCGACACCCTGAAAGAGCAGAACAAGCTGCATTGTCTTAAGCTGCTGCATTACCATTTAGGGTCACAGATTCCTAACATCCGTAATATTCGTTCAGCAGTTCAGGAAGCTTCCCGCGTATACGCAGAGCTTGTGCAGGAAGGCGCACCAATGGGCTACATTGACCTTGGTGGCGGACTCGCCGTTGACTATGACGGTTCACACACAAACTATGTCTCCAGCCGAAACTACAGCGTCAATGAATATGCTATGGATGTTGTAGAAGCGGTTATGACTACGCTCGACAAACAGAATATTCCGCATCCGCACATCATAACCGAATCCGGTCGTGCTGTTGTGGCGTACTATTCTGTTCTGCTTTTCAATATCCTTGATGTAAGCAAAATCGAAGACGGCTGTGTTCCGGGTGAATTACCGGAGAACACACCGGAAGCTATTGTCAGCATGTACGAGGCATATAACTCGCTCACGCTACGCAACCTTCAGGAAGCGTATAACGACGCGCTGTTCTACCGTGATGAAGTTCGCCGCATGTTCCTTGACGGAAGAGTCAACCTTCGCCAGCGTACTCTGGCGGACAACATCTTCTGGGCAATTACCAAAGCCGTTGCCAAGCTGAAAAACAAATTAAAAATAGTCCCCAAAGAGCTGGAAGAAATTGATACAGCTCTTGCTGATATATATTACGCAAACTTCAGTGTATTCCAGTCCCTTCCGGACGCATGGGCGATTGACCAGCTTTTCCCTGTGATGCCGTTGCATCGCCTGAAAGAAGAGCCAACACGCCACGCTATCATTTCGGATATCACATGCGATTCTGACGGAAAACTGGACACCTTTATCGATCCTAAAGGCGAAAAACCTCTGCTTGATCTGCACCCAATGAAAAACGGTGACGAATACTACCTCGGCGCGTTTCTCGTCGGTGCATATCAGGAAACCCTTGGCGATCTGCACAACCTTTTCGGTGACACCAATGTTGTCAGCATACGCATGTATGAAGACGGCAGTTACGAGTTTGTCAGGGAAATCGAAGGTGATACTGTTGGTGAACTGCTTGAATACGTAGAATACGATCAACGCAGAATTATGGAAGACCTGCGCTCCATGGCTGAACAGGCTGTTCGGGAAGGACGCATCACTGCCACAGAACGGTATAGTCTTCTACAAGCATTCTACGCCGGTTTACGCGGCTACACATATTTTGAAAAATAATTTTTGCGGTCAAATCTGTTTCAAAACTCATTGCGTTCAGAATCAGATTTCACAGCCGCTCATGCAAGGAGTACAACTATGTCCAAAGTGTTGATTATCGGCGCTGGCGGCGTCGGTGGCGTATGTGTACACAAGTGTGCACAGGTTCCTGAAGTATTTTCTGAAATCGTCCTCGCTTCCAGAACAATTTCCAAATGCGATGCCATTGCAGCTTCCGTTAAGGAACGTACTGGTCGTGACATTATTACTGACAGCGTTGACGCTGATAACGTGCCTGAACTTGTAGAGCTTATTAACAAGCACAAGCCGGTTCTGGTTATCAACCTTGCGTTGCCGTATCAGGATCTCACCATCATGGACGCATGTCTTGAAACAGGCGTGCACTACCTTGATACTGCTAACTACGAGCCTATCGACGAAGCTAAGTTCGAATACAAATGGCAGTGGGAATATCAGGAGCGTTTCAAAGAGAAAGGTCTTATGGCACTTCTCGGCTCCGGCTTCGATCCAGGTGTAACCAACGTATTTTGTGCGCATGCAATGAAACATCAGTTTGATGAAATCCATCAGCTGGACATCATCGACTGCAACGCAGGCGATCACGGACATCCATTTGCAACCAACTTCAATCCGGAAATTAACATCCGCGAAGTAACAGCAAATGGTCGCTACTGGGAACACGGTGAATGGATTGAAACTGATCCTCTCAGCTTCTCCATGAATTATGACTTCCCTGAAGGCATCGGTCCTAAAAAGTGTTTCCTCATGTACCACGAGGAACTGGAATCTCTGGTAAAACACCTGAAAGGACTCAAGCGTGCACGCTTCTGGATGACATTCTCCGAGCAGTACCTGAACCATCTGAAAGTGCTTGAAAACGTCGGCATGACCCGTATCGATACCGTAAAATACAACGGTCAGGACATTGTGCCTCTCAAGTTCCTGAAAGAAGTTCTTCCAGAACCTGCTGGTCTTGGCAAACGCACAAAAGGGCGTACCTGCATCGGTTGTCGCATTAAAGGCATCAAAGACGGTGAGCCTAAAGATTACTACATCTACAACATCTGCGACCATGAAGAAGCATTCAAAGAAGTAGCTTCTCAGGCTGTTTCCTACACCACAGGTGTGCCAGCCATGATCGGCGCAATGCTCATGCTCACAGGCAAGTGGACAGGCGAAGGTGTCTTCAACATGGAAGAGCTTGACCCAGACCCATTCATGGAAAAACTGAACATTCACGGTCTCCCATGGACAGAAATTACCTTCAAAAATTAAGACCGGAGCGTTTGCCTTCTCCATGCTTTGTTGTGGATGAGGCAAAACTTGCGGAAAACGCGGCAATACTGGACTCCGTTCAGCAACGTACAGGAGCAAAAATTCTCCTTGCGCTCAAAGGATTCGCTACGTTCAGCACCTTTCCGGTACTGAACGATATCCTGCACGGAACCTGCGCCAGTTCTCCACATGAAGCGCGACTGGGACGTGAAGAATTTGGCGGCGAAGTGCACAGCTTCGCCGCTGCATACTCCGATGACGATATGGCAAAACTTATCCAGTACTCCGATCACATCGTATTCAACTCTTTTGCCCAGCTCCGCAAATATCGCCCGCTCATTCAGACAGCAGAACGAGACATCAAAATAGGTGTGCGTGTTAATCCGCAGCACTCCGAAGGTGCAGTCCCTATTTATGACCCGTGCTCACCGGGGTCACGTCTTGGCGTGCGCCTTGAGCATTTTGACGAGAACGACCTTGAAGGCGTTTCCGGTCTGCACTTCCATACTCTTTGCGAACAGGATGCCGACGCTCTTGATCGCACATTGGAAGCTGTAGAAAAACAGTTCGGGCATATCCTGCACAACATGGAATGGCTCAACTTTGGCGGCGGGCATCACATCACCCGTGAAGATTACGACCTTGATCGCCTGTGTGCGTGTATAGAACGTGCTCAATCACGATACAATGTTCAGGTCTATCTCGAACCGGGGGAAGCTGTCGCACTGGATGCCGGAATTCTCGTAACAACGGTACTCGACATTATTCAAGCAGACATGGACATTGCCATTCTGGACGCATCTGCCGCATGCCACATGCCGGATGTGCTTGAAATGCCGTATCGCCCGTTCGTGATTGATTCCGATACAAAAGGTACAAAAGCATATTCGTATCGATTTGCAGGGAAGTCCTGCCTTGCCGGTGATGTAATCGGGGAATATTCTTTTGATGCTCCTCTGAACGTCGGGGATCGTCTCGCATTTACCGATATGGCAATCTATTCCATGGTGAAAACAAACACCTTTAACGGGCTGCAATTGCCTGCAATTGCCCGTTACAATCCCAATTCCGGTGATCTGCATATTGTACGCGAATTTGGATACGAAGACTTTAAGTGCCGACTGTCGTAGCGCAATTGCACAATCTACACAGCACATGACCATATATACAAAGGCTGTCCTGCATTCACAGGACAGCCTTTTATTTTCTAATCAATGACACAAAGCATTTCGTAAAGATTTTCTATACGAGATTGTAACGCTTAAAGAAGCTTTGCAGTTGCTCAAAGCACAAATTCTTCACGCTACAACTCACGGCAATCCCATAAGTTCTAGCCAGATATTCAGAAAACCTTTCCTTTGATTCTCGCGCCACTCGTACCCAATTTACTTTTCAATAATCGGATGGTGTGCAGAGTCGTACACGCTCATTTCTTCAGTGTGACACACACAACCACCTTCAGAGCCTAACGGCGCTGCGAACTTTTGGTACTGCATCGGTGCTATATTATTCAGCACCTCACCGTAATCATTCTCAGCTGGATACAAAGCATGAGTAGCACCATGGCATGCCTGACACATAACAGCATCCAATTCATCTTTACGATTCTTGAACAAGCCTTGCGATTCTTCTGCCCAGCTATTTACAGCTGATGCATCGAAGTCTGGAGATTCTTCAAAATCATGACATCCGCTGCAATCCGGTTCATTCACCCATGCCTGACGCGGCATAATCTCGTCTGTTGAAGAACGCGGTGTAAGATTAGCCATCAGGAAGGCTGCACGAGGCTTTCCTTTCTTCTCTTCTGCTTTAAGCAGACTGAGAGCATGTTCTTCCATAGTTCCATGGCAATTTATGCATGAAATATCACGATCAACATGCAATCCACGCATACCTTGCGTATTTGTCTCTGCTGATGCCGGATGACAGCTATTACAGGTCGCATCAGTGTTATCTGTCAGATAATTTGCATGCCATCCATGAATGGCTGCCGAGAAACCAAGAAGTTCCGGCTTTCCAGCATCACCAGTACGCGGCGATTCGTGGCACGACTGACATTTCGGCGGCATTCCTTTCTGGACTCTTTCCTGAAGCTTTGTCCTGTTGATCTTGTCATGCGTCGCAAGAATATTGTCTGCTGTTTTATTGGAAATCCCAGCCGTATTATCAACACGCCACTCACCGTCATGACAATTACGGCAACCCCATTCTGTCGAAATTGGAACTGCAACACGTGTTGTGGCTAGCAGCTTACCATCAGGTGTGCGTGCTTCGACTGTCAGCAGCGGATATGGATTGACGTTGCCGTTATTTGAATACGGAAACACAGGAAGAGAACATGCTTCAAATGCCCGATTCTCTTCATCCACTGTAAACGTGCCAATCAAATTGGTTTCACAAAGTCCGGTATCTGGTGGCAAATCTTTGCCTGTCAGCTGCTTGGCATAATTCCAAAACGATACATGCCGCGATGGCGTGGAGAACGAATTTTCAATTCTATAGGTGAGTGTCACATCCTCAGTTATGATTTCTGGAACATCTCCACGCAAAAACAACTGTGCGCGAATGGTAGAACCGGGAAGCTGCATTGTGAACTTGTCATAGTTATCAGAAATGGTGTGCATTCCCTCAGTTGCCCATGCAAGCAAAATATACTCTGCATCTTCAGATGAATATGCTGGCAACTTAACCTCTTTTTCTGTCGGTATCGTAGCTGCTGCCTTTTCCAACGGCTTGTTCATTATTGTTGCCAGATATGCCGATACCGCATTGCGTTCTGCTTCATTTCCTAAAAATGGCGGCATAAACTGACGCAGCTTGCCCTGCCCGTTCAACTGCGTTGCAAGTCCATAACGGGTAAGCCCTGCGGCAGTCTTGGTTATCGGATACATTGGACCAGTCAGCCCATGGCAAGGCGAACACTGCGCGCGATACAAAGCTTCACCAACCTCAAGCTCGTTTTCTGCTGTCACCTCTTTGGCATTAATCCACTTGGCAAATACAAGCATACCTTTTTCGCGGACTGCTTCTGTCTGTGTTACAGGAACAGAACTTGACCACATATAGCCATAGATAAGATACGGACGCCGACCAGCTTCGCGAATCCATTCAAACGTCCCGATCTGCCCTATTCCAATAACAAGAAGCAGCCCCAATAATGCAGGACGTACCGCTTGCGGTGTAACATAGGCAAACGCCAATACACCCAACAAAAGAATAGCAGAAAGAGGGAGGAATATTTTCACCAGCTGTGGAGTCTGGGCAGATTTAACAAGCACCATTGAATACTGTGCTTCCGGCAGTGCCACAATATACCACACGGCAGTCACGACCAGCAGCACGAATGGCAATGCGACAAACCGCACTGCATACCGAATCATCTGTTCCCGTGTTTTTGAATCTTGAATACGATACGCTGTGACAAGCGCGAATAGACCGGCAAGCATGAGACAGATAGCAAACCGCAATCCTAAGGAAGGCCAGAATGTCGGATTCCAGAATCCATCCCAGAAGGAGCGAGTTTCGAGCCATTCCCCCGGAGTTAACATCATGGTGATGATGCCGTTAACCACAAATAACGACAGGAACGCAAACAGCGCATAAAACCAGCCGATTATTTGATGATCGCGGCGGGACATCTTACCGAATCGGTAATGATAAATAAGCAAGGCAACTATTTCGCCAAGAAAGAACACCCACTCAGTTGCCCATCCAAACGCAAAATCATGCACTAAAATTGATGTTGCAGCGGGCGAAAGAAGTCCAATGGTAAACCATATCCCGACACCGGTCATGCCGCCTGCAACCATTGTCAGCAGCAGAAAAAACTTTGTGTGCCGCTTAACATACTTCACAATTTCCGGATTATTTTCCGCGTAGCCTTTGCGTTCTGTAAGAACAAGAAAGAATCCACCACCAACAGCAAAATGCGCGATGAAGACGTGAAAAACAGCCATACAGGCAATGATAAGCCCGCCTGATATGGACGGAAGCCACCATACTGGATATTCCATGCTATGCCTCCCCGCTGCTACGCATTGCAAGCTTAATCATATACACTATGGCGACAAGCCCCAGTGCCAGAGAAATCAAAAAGACCAGAAACGATGAATATTCTCCCTGAACGGGCAACGCTGCGATTCCCCCATACGGGTCAAGCATAGCCTTGCGATACAACGCCCGTATGCCAGCCATTGCGAGAACAGTGCATAGAAGCGCACCAATTGTTCCATAAAGTTTGCCCGTTGCAGCAAGAAACAGCAAAACAGCAACAAGCGACAAAGCAGCAAGAAATACGCCCGTATATACCGTTGAGCCGCCTATAAACAACGCGCGCGCATGCTCCGGTAACGAAAACAGCAGACCAAGCCCTACGGGGAGTTGCGCCAGTGAAGAAACAAAAAATATTTTCAAGCCGAGCCGCTCTTCACGCAATGCAAGTTCCGTTGATTCTTTGGTAAGCCTGTAACGAGCAATTACCGCCAAAACCAGCCCACCCACAGCAATTGAAGCAACCACAACATGCAAATAGCGAAACGGAACAGTCGGGTCGCTCAAATTATGCAGCAGTCCATATGGTGATGAAAAATACGCACTCCATGCATCAGGACGCAACATGAGTGTCATATTGTTTGTCATGATAAGCCCAACGCACAACATGGCAGCGGCACTTATAAAAATAGAAAGGGAAAAGCCTGTATGTGTGGCATACTGTCCTGCAAACCAATACAAGGCAGAATAGGCAAGGATAGCAAGAAAAACCACACTCAGCCAATATACCGCCATCAGCACAGAGCTAGTATAGAGGTATTGCCCATACAAAACCTGAATAAAAAGGAGCGGAGCCACGCCTAGGTTGACCGCAAGCGCAAACAGCGACGGTAACGCTTTGGACATCCGTTTAACGGGAATACTGTTTTTATTGAAAACGCTACGGACAGAACAAACAACAGCTCCCCCCAGAACTGTATTTATCAGAAGAATGTGTAGAGCGAAGGTTATAATGAGGAGTCCTTCCAACCAGACGGCAGCTATCGGAATAGCATCCGCCACAGGAATAAGAGCTGCTGATTGCATTAAATCTCCTTCAAAAATGCACTGCACTAACACTGTAAACTGTTTCATGCAGCTTTATTTGTTTTTTCTCTTTTTTGTTCTCTTGTTTTATTCTATCAAAGAGGGTACGTGCCGCTACAGCACTTGTCGTTGGTTTCATTGAACCCACAAAAGTGTCGTGTACAAACAGCAGTGCGGTGGACTGAAACCCGCGCAGCATTTTGCCGAAAAAACAACGCATCCCCTTGTATTTCTCGCGTGTGTTTCAAAGGGCTTCTAATAATATGTCGATGTCACATGGTATACTACTATGTATTGTCTGTATTCATATGAGATTTGAATACTCTTTTCAGTCAAAACACATGATGTAACTGAAAAAATCAATGCATATTGTATCCATACAGCATCAAAAGACTCTTGATTGCATGCTCAGGCGTTGAGATTCAACCAGAGGAAAGAATGACTAACACTGTTTTATTATTCGACATTGGGAATACCAATATTAAAATTGGTATTACACAAAAAGAAGATCTCGCCACAACATATGTCTTACCCACAGACCCGCACCAGACTTCAGATTCTATCGGGTTTCGTATTTTAGACATTCTCTCACACCTGTCTGTCTCTCCCGATGAAATCAGAGCATGCATCGGCAGCTCTGTTGTCCCTGATATGAACCCGATTATCCGCAAGGCAATTAAGCGCTATCTCAATCAGGAATTGCTGCTTGCGCCGGAAGATATCCCGATTCCATTAGAAAATCGGTACACAAGACCAGAACAGGTTGGAGCAGACCGCCTTGTTGGTGCGTATGCAGCCCGCAGGCTTTACCCTGATGCACGCTCCATCGTGTCTGTTGATTTCGGCACTGCAACAACATTTGACTGCGTGCAGGACAACGCCTACCTCGGTGGACTTATTTGTCCCGGCGTAAAATCCGCTGCTTCTGCTTTAGCAAGTAACACTGCAAAACTTCCACAAATCAGCTTGGAAGTACACAGCGACATGCCCGTATTCGGGCGCAGCACATCAACCAGCATTAACCATGGTTTTATCTTCGGGTTTGCATCAATGACGGAAGGGTTATGCAAACGCCTTTCCGGCACTCTTGAAGGTCCTATGCAAATTGTAGCAACTGGCGGTTTTGCAAAAGATATCGCCCGCGTTACAGAATGTTTCGATCACGTCCGCTCTGACCTTTTAATGGAAGGTCTGCGGTTGTTATATTTGGAAAATGGCATCCGGTAATGAGCCACTGCCATAATGTTTTTGGCTATTTGTTAGAAAAGAACGGTCAATTGACCGGACTACAAGGAGTTATAGAATGAGTACTATTGTTTCCGTATGGGCAAGAGAGATTTTGGATTCCCGCGGCAATCCAACTGTTGAAGTAGAAGTTTCCCTCGAATCCGGTCATTCCGGTCGTGCAGCCGTACCATCCGGTGCATCTACAGGCACACGTGAAGCGCTCGAACTTCGTGACGGTGACAAAAACCGTTACCTCGGTAAAGGTGTTGAAACTGCTGTTAACAACGTAATGGGCGAAATTGCAGAAGGCATCATCGGTCTCGACGCAACTCGTCAGGTTAACATCGATAACATCCTCATCGAGCTTGACGGCACAGAAAACAAAGAACGTCTCGGCGCTAACGCAATGCTCGGCGTTTCTCTCGCAGTTGCCCGTGCAGCAGCAAGCTTCCTCGGTCAGCCTCTGTACCAGTACCTTGGCGGCATCAACGCTAAAGTTCTGCCAGTACCAATGATGAACATCATCAACGGTGGCGAACACGCACCTAACAACCTCGATATTCAGGAATTCATGATTATGCCTATCGGTGCTCCTACTTTTGCAGAAGCACTTCGCATGGGCGCAGAAGTTTTCCACGCACTTAAAAAACTTCTCTCCGCAGACGGTCACGTAACTTCTGTTGGTGATGAAGGCGGCTTTGCTCCTAACCTTTCCAGCCACGCTGAAGCATTCGACTACATCATGAAAGCTATCGAAGCTGCTGGTTACGTTCCTGGCAAAGAGATCGCTCTTGCTATCGACGCTGCTGCTTCTGAATTCTACAAAGACGGCAAGTACGTTCTTTCCGGCGAAAACAAATCCCTTTCTTCTGAAGAAATGGTTGAGTGGCTCGCAGAATTCACTGAAAAATACCCACTGATCTCCATCGAAGATGGTCTTGCAGAGCAGGATTGGGACGGCTGGAAAGTTCTTACCGATCGTCTCCCAAGCACACAGATCGTTGGTGACGACATTTTCGTAACCAACCCTAACATCCTTGCTGAAGGCATCGAAGCAGGTTGCGGTAACTCCATTCTGATTAAACTTAACCAGATTGGTACTCTTACTGAAACCCTCGACACCATCGAAATGGCTAAAGGCGCTGCTTACTCTACCGTTATCTCTCACCGTTCCGGTGAAACTGAAGACAGCTTTATTGCAGACCTCGCAGTTGCTGTTAACTCCGGTCAGATTAAAACAGGTTCCCTTTCCCGTTCCGACCGTCTTGCTAAATACAACCAGCTCCTGCGCATTGAAGAAGACCTTGATGATGATAGCATCTTCTTCGGTCCTTTCATGGCAGCTCACTTCGGTCTTGGTGACTAATCACCACATCGAAGATCACAACAGTAAAGCCGGAGCGCATCGCGCTCCGGCTTTTTTTATGCGATAAAACTGTTACAAGAATTAATGCAAGTACAATACACAATAAGTTCATGCAGTACAGTCGCACTCAAGAGTAGTACAAAAACACTGCACAGCAAGTCTATTAAGCATACCTACCTTACAGTCTTCTTTACCGAATAGATACTAACCATATGTAATCAGTACAAAAATAAGAAGCACGTCACCCTTTTATGCTACACTTTTTACTATAAAAACAGTCAGCAACAATGTGCATGGCAGATCAAGCTACTATAAAAAAATCGTATTTCAAACTGTTCTACCTTCATAGTGTTAAAGGCAAAATACATACAACTATACATACTTACACATGCATGAGCGCAACATAAAATCATTTTTCTTATATAACGTATCAACTTGTACGTATCATTTACTATTGTTTGATTCTAAATCCATCTTTCAATTGCACGATATCATGCTGAATTATAATAAAAATACATAGTATAAGAGTAAATATAATACGAAAATAAACAAGTAATAAGACACATTGCAGACGCTATCGTATATACAACATCTAGATCACACGACGATACCGGAGGAGTATATGAGGCAATTCGCTACGGTTGTTTGCATTGTTACCATTCTATCTCTCATCACCGCGTGCTCAATTTTTAGACCTGCGAATCAAAGCCAGCCTCCAATGACGACCGCTGCTGCTTTGTGGCAGTATATTACGACAGAAGATTTATACACAGAGTGGGAGCCATTCGGAGATACTGAAGGGCTGCTAAAGGGAGCACCGCCGCATGGTCCTAAAATAAAGATTTATCCAAACAGGCTGGCTAACGAGTCTGTGTACACAGCAAAAGAAAATTCCATCATCGTCATGGAAAACTACGACAAAAATGGAACAACACTCCTTACCATAAACCTCATGCAAAAACGCTCAGGCTACGCCCCTTCCGCTGGAAATTGGTTCTGGGCAACGTATGAGCCGGACGGAACGGTCATTGAGGAAGGTAGAATTAAAAGCTGTGTTGAATGTCACGTAAGCATGGCTTTTGATGATTACACATTTATTCACCAATGGTGATTACGCGAAAATTTGTAATTCTCTCCTACTTTCCGTCGAAACTGCTCAAACTCCCCCAAGTGAGCAGCCAACTCCCTAGTTTACTGTGCCATACCACGATGCAGTAAACAAAAAAGGCAGAAACGTAGCTGCATCACTACGTTTCTGCCTTTTAGCATTTATTCTACAGTAACCTGCTATTCAGCAGATTCTTTCTTAATTTCACGCAAACGCAGGCTTAAATCACGCAGCTGATTGTTAGAAACAGCAGATGGAGCATTGGTAAGCATGCAAGTTGCTTTCTGAGTTTTAGGGAAAGCAATAACGTCACGGATGGAAGCAGAACCGGTCAGGATCATAACAAGACGATCAAGACCAAATGCAATACCGCCGTGAGGAGGTGCACCGTACTCGAATGCTTCCATGAGGAAGCCAAACTGTTCTTCTGCTTCTTCTTTAGAGAAACCAAGTGCGGAGAACATTTCTTCCTGACGCTCACGGTTGTGCATACGGATAGAACCACCACCCACTTCGCTACCGTTCAGTACGAGGTCGTACGCACGAGCTTTTGCGTTAGCAGGATCAGTTACCATCACATTCTCTTCGCCGTCCTGAGCGGAGGTAAACGGATGGTGACAAGCTACGTAGCGTTTTTCGTCTGCATCGTACTCAAAGAGAGGGAAATCAGTTACCCACAGGAAGTTGTAAGTGTTCTCTGGAATGAGATCAAAACGTTTTGCAACTTCGATACGCAAGTAACCAAGAGCGTTGTTAACCATTTCGGCAGGACCAGCCTGGAAGAATACGATGTCGCCAACTTCAAGACCAAGCTCTTCGGTAAGACCTTTACGTTCTTCATCAGAAAGGAATTTAGCAATTGGAGACTGCCATTCGCCTTCCTTAATTTTGATCCATGCAAGACCTTGTGCGCCGTAAATTTTTACAAAGTCGGTGTACTGGTCAATTTCCTTACGGGAAAGCACAGCACCACCCGGCACGCGCATTGCTTTTACAAGCTCCGCGCTTGAGAACAGACGGAAGCCAGAATCTTTTACAACGTGGCTTACGTTTTTAAGACGAAGATCAAAGCGAGTATCCGGCTTATCAAGACCGTATTCTTCAATTGCCTGATCGTATGTCATACGCGGGAATGTTGCAGGAATGTCTACATCGAGGCAATCCTTAAACACGCGACCAACAAGACCTTCTGCCATAGTCTGAACCTGTTCTTCATCAGCAAAGCTCATTTCGATATCAACCTGTGTAAATTCAGGCTGACGATCAGCACGCAGGTCTTCATCACGGAAGCAACGAACAATCTGATAGTAGCGATCCATACCAGCAGCCATCAGCAGCTGTTTAAAGATCTGCGGAGACTGTGGAAGTGCGTAAAATTCACCTTGGTTCACACGGCTTGGCACGAGGAAGTCACGTGCGCCTTCAGGAGTGGATTTGGTGAGGAATGGAGTTTCCACTTCAAGGAAATCCAACTCATCAAGGTAGCGACGGATGGACTGTGCAGCACGGTTGCGGATGATAAAGTTGTTTGCAAGCTTAGGACGACGAAGGTCTAGGTAGCGATATTCGAGACGAAGGTTCTCGGATGCTTCTACGCGGTCTTCAATCTGGAACGGAGTAGTTTTTGCTGTGTTCAACAACTTCCACTCAGTTACATAAATTTCTACTTCACCGGTCACCATGCTGGTATTTGTCATACCTTCTGGACGATGGCGAACTTCACCTTTAATCGCAACAACATATTCAGTACGCAAAATGTGAGCAAGCTTGTGTGCTTCTTTGTTCACGTCTGGGCTGAAAACTACCTGAGTAAGGCCTCTGCGGTCACGAAGGTCGATAAAAATCAGGCCACCATGATCGCGACGGAACTGCACCCAACCCATCAGGCATACTTCAGAGCCGATATTATCGGCATTCAGCTCGCAGCAATTATGGGTGCGAACCCACCCGTTAAGAGGCTCGATGTACTGCTGATGGTCCTGCTGAATATCCAGATTTTGATCGCTCATTCTCGTTTCCTTTAAAAAATACATTCAAGACAGCAGCGCTGTCCAAAGGTTAGGGGTTCTACACGAATGGTGTTATCAGATGGTAGAAAATCAGGACGGCGCATCATGCACCGTCCCGTTATATACTACTGATTATTATATATGTTCAATAAGTTCAGATTGCGAAACAGTTACCTGTTCGCCTGTTTCCATATCTTTTACTACAACAGTCTTTGCTGCAAGCTCATCTCCGCCCAGAATAAGAGCCTTGCGAGCACCTTTTTTACCAGCCTGTCGCATCTGCGCTTTCATGGACTTGGAAGCAAAACTTACATCGCCTTTTTTGCCTGCCAGACGCAACGACTGAGCAAGCATAAGACCTGCTTCAAGACCTGCCTCATCAAGAATTGCAATATAGAAGTCCGGCTGTTCTACTTCACGTTCGCCCAGCGTAAGAGCAAGACGCTCCATGCCGCACGCAAAGCCGATACCCGGTACATCTGCACCGCCAAGCTGTTTGATGAGTCCGTCATAACGACCACCACCGGCAACAGAACTCTGTGAACCGATAGCATTGGACACTACTTCGAATGTAGTACGATTGTAGTAATCAAGACCGCGCACAAGGCGATCATTTTGTGTAAATGGTACGTCTGCGGCACGCAATGTAGAAAGCACTTTATCATGGTGAGTACGACAGGTCTCACATGTGTGTTCGATAATTGTCGGAGCATTCTCAGTTAATGCTTTACATGCAGGAACCTTACAATCGAGTACTCGCAATGGATTTGTTTCCATACGGCGACGACAGTCTTCACAAAGCTCTTCTTTATTGAGATTTGCAAGGAAGGTACGCAATGCTTCATTATACTGAGGACGACAGTCGCGGCAGCCAAGAGAGTTAACTTCAAGAACCAGCTCTTTAAGTCCGATTCTAGTAAGGAACGTCATCAGCATAAGGATAACTTCTGCATCCGCATGCGGCTCTACTGGTCCCAGACATTCACAGTTAATTTGGTGGAACTGGCGCATACGTCCTTTTTGCGGACGTTCGTACCGGAACATAGGACCGAAGGTAAAGAGCTTGGAAATCTGCTCTGATGCATTCACATTGCCTTCAATGTAAGCACGCATAACACCTGCGGTTGCTTCCGGACGCATAGTAAGAGAACGACCCTTACGGTCATCAAAAGTGTACATTTCTTTCTGTACAACATCTGTTTCATCGCCGATAGAGCGTTTAAACAGCTCTGTGCGCTCAATAATAGGCGTACGCAATTCTTTATAGCCAAAGCTGCCAAAAACTTCCCGTGCAGCAGTTTCCATAAAGGTAAAGGTGTCGCTCTCCGGAGAGAACATATCGGCAAAACCTTTGATTCTTTTTACTTTACTCATGCCCGTTCCTAAAAAATTGTAATTTTTTCCATGCGCTACGTTATGTACCATCATAAAATAACGGTACGCATCGCACGCAAAAAAAGCTGTGTCGGCAAAATTGTGCCGAAACAGCTTTGCGTAGTCTAAAGTTGGCTATTTGTCAAAAGTTGATGCAGAATTTCTGGCAGCCAAATTAGTGCGGCAAGCATTCAAAATAGATGGTTTTGCACTGCATTTTTTGACCATAAGAGGAATCGTCATTTTTGTATCATTCTTGTCGATACAAACTCCAGAGAGCGCTCCGAAACCATACGGCAAGATGCTTGAATTCAACCAGTTGCACACAGGCGCATCTCTCCACGTGCAAACTGGTCCTAGCAGAATAGACCGGCGTGTGAATAACCCTGTTTCAACTTGATTACGCAACATGCGGTCTACAGCAAACGGGCTTAACCATGTTCTGTCATCAGCAAAATCAGCACCGGAACAATTGCGGGACAAGTAATACAGTGACCATTTAGAATAGACTGTAACAATCACGCCTCGCGAAGCAACCCGCAACGCTTCTTCAAGAACAGCTTCTGGGTCATCCACAAATTCGAGAACAGAACCGACACCTACATAGTCAAACTGCCTATCTTCAAACGGTAGGTGCTCTGCTTTTCCTAAAAAGAACTCAGCTCGTTGACCAAGCAATTCTCTTGCTGCTTCAAGCATAGAAGGAGAGCAATCCAGACCTGTCACATCGAACCCTGCATGATAAAACATTTCTGTCATACGTCCGGCAGCGCACCCAACTTCCAAAAAACGCCGCCCGCGCCTTGGCCATCCTGAAATCAAATCGGCAATAAGTTTCATTTTCGCCCGCAATGCAAAAATACCTGCGGGCGACTCATTCCACTGTGTATATTTGTCCACAGTTTCCTTGCTTGTCCAATTAGTCATTTCAAAACACCTTTGTGCAACAGGCTATACTAAGTATTGATTAAACGTACTGAAAAGCCTTTACCACCAGATTTAAAAAGCAACTCTCGGAAAAATAAACAGTTCAGAATGCACCAATATATCCCTAATCAGAATGTAACAGTGCAGACACGGCACAAACTAATCTCATTTTATGGGATTATTACGTTCCTGTCGTAGGCAAAATAATACGCGAATCACAACGGCACAGGCAACTACAAATTACACTAAGCGTTGCCATTGGCTAAGCGACATATACTTGTCTATTTCCGCTCCTCCCGCTGTGAGCCGCACTGGTATTTTTTACTCTCAACATACTACAGCTGCGACCATTGCTCAAAATTCACTTCTAAAAAGTCCAGTTTCGCACAAAATATCGTTCACAGACGAGCAAAACCCGATAAAATCAGAGAATAAGTATATAACAACCACCATAGATTTACTTGCATATTTCGCTATTCAACATTATGACTTTAATTAGAACTTAGCGAAATACAAGCATCTAGATTAATTTTATATACCAACGGATATAGACCCACAAAAAACATCAGTCATGGAGACTATATGGAAGGTCGGAGCGTAGCCAGTAGTGAAACACTTATGACTCACCGAGCTTTACCGGGTGACACAAATGCAGCGGGCAATATTCACGGTGGCGTGATCCTGAAACATATTGACCTTGCCGGAGCAGTATGCGCCATGCGTCATGCACGCGGTTGCTCCGTTGTTACTGCCTCTATAGACCGTATGGAATTTAAAGCACCCGTGCATGTCGGGGAGCTTATGGTGCTCAAAGCAAGCGTCAATTTTGTAGGCTCTAAGTCAATGGAAGTTGGCGTGCGGGTGGAGTCTGAAGACTTGCTGACGGGAAACATCCGGCATGTTGCTTCAGCGTATTTGACCTTTGTCGCAATGGATGCCGAAAAAAAAGCAACCGCAATCCCGCCACTTATTATTGAATCAAAAACACAAGAACGTAGACTGCAAGAAGCAACTCTGCGCCGCGCAGCACGGCACGCAGAACGCAAACGGGAAAAACAGGCGCAAGCTCAGATGGAGCAAAATGCTATTTACAGTCCCGAAGAAGTCTACTGATTACAACATCTTTTTTAAGGGCAAGCATGTCTATAGATCTTTAGGCGTCATGCTGCCTGCAAAATGCAAGGTAAAAATCGCCACCTTGTTACAGAGGCTTTGGGCTTCAAGCTGCGCGATTTTGTTCATCAGTGACCCAGATTCGCAGATCCCTACCCTGCCGAACAAGCTTATGAACAAAATTGCCCTTTCTCTTACGCTTGTCGCCCATAGCCTCTAATCCTTCTCTTCGACGGTATCTCTTCTTTCTTTATTTTTCTTTTCCACAACTCTTCCCTCTACAAATTCACCTG
Organism: Halodesulfovibrio sp.; assembly: GCF_025210605.1. NCBI lineage: Bacteria > Pseudomonadati > Thermodesulfobacteriota > Desulfovibrionia > Desulfovibrionales > Desulfovibrionaceae > Halodesulfovibrio > Halodesulfovibrio sp. The sequence continues at coordinate 240,149 of NZ_JAOARI010000002.1, forward strand.
CACAGCTTTTTTGCAATACATTCTGTCATTTTTCGGCAATAAAAAAGGGTAGATGATCTCTCACCTACCCTGCGGAAATGTGCATTAATTATGTGTCTGACAAGCGTCACATACACCTTCAAACTCAACATATGCAGCATGTATTGTAAAGCCGGGCGCTACCGCCCCCTGTGCTGATACAATGTACTCTGCGTTCATTACATCACCTACTTTACCGCATACACTGCAACGTACATGAGCATGAGGATTAGTATTACCGTCAAATCTTTTCTGTGACCCTGCATGTTCAAGTTTGAGAATATCTCCACTTTCTGCAAGTACATCTAAGTTACGGTACACTGTGCCCAGACTAATGCGCGGCAACCGCTGTCTAACCATGTCGTACACTTCATCTGCTGTTGGATGTGTAGTAACCTTGCAAAGCTCTTCAAGGATAACCTTGCGTTGCTTGGTCATACGTGTCTGTACAGCCATATGTGCACCCCCTGTTATTAGTAATAGTTTTTACTATCGGCTTATTTATTCTATGTCAACAATCTTTAAAATCTTATCAACCCATTCAATATATAAAGAAAAAGCCCTCACATTTCTGTAAGGGCTTTAACTCTTTGTCCTGTGTCCAGTACAACTATTCGGCCTGAAACACGCCACTCTTACCGCCTGCCTTATACACAAGGCGGCAATCGCGAATGATAATATCTTTTTGCACAGCCTTGCACATATCGTAAATTGTCATGGCTGCTGTCTGAGCAGCCATAAGGGCTTCCATCTCAACACCTGTTTGAGAGGTGGTGCGGGCTTCCGCCTCGATATTAATGCAATTTTGTGCTTCATCTACTGAAAAACGTACGTCAACGTAACTCAAAAAGAGTGGATGACACAAGGGGATAAGTTCCCATGTGCGCTTAGCAGCCTGAATACCAGCCACCTTGGCTGTAGTCAGCACATCCCCTTTGGGCAACGCCTGACGAAGAAGCAGATCAAGGGTATTCGAAGAGACTTCAACCACAGTCCGGACAATTGCGGTCCGGCGCGTATCATCTTTATCGCCAACATCCACCATTGTGATGGAACCGTCTGTGTCCATGTGGGAAAAACTCTTCTCGTCCATTAATCAACTCCCATTGCTTTTCCAGCTTTTTTAAACATCTTTTTTACTTTGGAAAAAGGCTTATCTTCTTCGAGAGCAGCAAACTCTTCAAGCAATTCTTCCTGACGTTTAGAAAGCTTGGTCGGGGTTTTTACGATGACTTCAACCATCAAATCACCCTTCTGTGCACCGTAGCTCAGGTTCGGCAAACCGTACCCTTTCATGCGGAACACTTCACCACTCTGGGTTCCTTTCGGAATATCCATGGTGATAGGCTCATCCAAAGTAGGTACTTCTATCTTATCGCCCAGTGCAGCCTGAACAAAAGAAATTTCTCTACTTAAAACCAGGTGATGTCCTTGGCGCTCAAAGGTTTTATCCTCTTCAACGCTAATAACGACATACAAATCACCCGGAGGGCCACCATGAATTCCCGGCTCCCCTTCCTCGCGCAGGCGCAGTCTGTTACCAGTATCAACACCGGCAGGTACTTTCACCTGAAGCTCTTTTGTTTCCTTAACAATGCCGACACCGCGACATTTTGGACAAGGATTAGGAATAATCTGCCCAGAACCACCACAGACAGGACAAGGTCGGGAAATAGAGAACGGTCCCTGACTTTGTCTAACCTGACCAGCTCCATGACAGTGGGAACATGTTTCGGCAGAAGAACCCGGCGCAGCACCGGAGCCGTCACATTCATCACAAACAACGTTTTTAGGTATTTTCAATGTAACTTCATCGCCGTGCGCAGCCTGACGGAAAGAAATCGTCAGATTGTAGCGCAAATCAGCACCGGCTTGAGCACGAGGACCACGAGAACCGCCGCCCATGTTAAAGCCGAAGAAGTCACCGAAAATATCCCCGAAAGAGCCGAAGATATCTTCTGCGTGATTGAACCCACCAAAACCGTTACCGTCAACACCGGCATGACCAAACTGGTCATAACGGCTGCGCTTTTCGTCATCATGCAACACTTCATACGCTTGAGAAGCTTCTTTGAAGTTTTGCTCAGCTTCTGGATTATCCGGATTTCTGTCCGGATGGAACTCCATAGCTTTCTTACGATACGCACGTTTGATTTCGTCTGCTGAGGCTGATCGGGAAACCCCGAGAACCTCGTAATAATCTCTCTGGCTCATAGGAATTATTCAGCGTCGTCCTGTTCGTAACCAATCTTCATATCTACACCATCTGCAAGCACTTTACCGGCAGCGATTTCACGAAGAGCAGTTACAACTTCTTTGTTTTTGCTTTCAACGAGAGGCTCGTAGCCTTCACGGAACTGATGAACACGTTTAATTGCCATCTGTACCAAAAGGAAACGGTTGTCTACGCGTTCCTGACAGTCTTCTACTGTAATGCGGGCCATTGAGGACTCCTTATGTATGAATGCGGCTAAGCCGTTTTTTCAACAAAAATGTTACTGATTAAAAGGAAGACGTGCACGCAGGTCGTACAATAGCTTGCTCGACACGGGATACCACACGCTTTCCCTTTGCAATCTGACCCAGCAAACTCCTTCAGGAAGCTTGGGATCGGTGTAAAAATACAATTCAACAAGCGGAACATCTTCCGCCGCATAAATATTCCAACTCAAAGACAGCAGTGCACTTTCCGGTCTATTGCGAACCGGCAATTTCTGATACTGCAACTCTCCAAGTCGCCAAATAAATAAATCCATCCCCGTAAGCTCTTGGTTAGTCAGGTCATCAACCCAACCATCCGCCGTCTTCGTGATGGTAATATTCTGTACTTGCTTACCGTCAATGCGTGTAAGCTTCTGACGTACTGCTTCGCCAAAATTGATGGTAAAAATCGGCTTTTCCTGCAAAGCAAAAGCAGTCAATCTCAGCTGTTTCACCAGCTGAGGAGAAATTTCTATAGGATTAGGCTGGCGTGTGTCTTTCGCCTTGTATGCCCCGTCATCTTTCTCACGCTTAAACACAACCAGCGTTGTCGGCTCAGAAGTTCCTTCCTGCCATATAGTAACAGAAAAATCTGCAACCGCACCCACCAGCATATCCGTGGATTCACACGAAGCACCGCCATTCACTAGCGTATGAATAAATAATTCTGCGGAATTCTGGTCAACAACGTGCTTAACAAGCGTTTCCGGATACGTAAAAATAAAGCCGTCGTCAGTGCGCTCTATTTCCCACGTTCCTGTTTTATCACCCTGCATCCGAATCTTTGTTATTCGCTCAGCAGGAACAGCAACAAGTCTGGAATCAATAAAATTTGCTACGGGCTGATCGAGCATGGATATATATTCCGGCGGAACCATGCACACCTGCCCATCACCCTTCTTGGCATAAATAACGTCGCCTCCCGGCGCAGTCTGCCCTATACCAAGGTGCCAAATTTCTGTTCCAAACAAAGTAATTCGGATTCCGGGGTTGTCCAGCCCATAGTCAAGCATCTTTGCAGGCTCAACCTCAGCGCAATTCTGCGGTGGAACTTCCCGAAATTTATCAAGAAGACTGTCTAAAACATCCTGTCGTGCAAGACATTTTTTTCCATTAAACAAAACAAACCAGCGTCCTTTTTCCCGTATAAAAGAAAAATGGCCGCTGTTATTCGTTAGATCAATCTTCTCTACAACCTCGGACGATTGCGTAAACCAAGAAGCATTGCTCGTGCGTAACGTACTTGTACGCTGATATTCTTGAACTCCTGCTACAACTCCGGCAGAAAGGAGGAGCAGAGCAATTGCAACTAGTACTGTTCTTTTCATAAACAACCGTTCGACGGTATAATTAATGATAACGTCTGACACCATCGCCATCATCACAAAAAATTAGCCCGTCCACGCTTGCAGGAAATCCTGCTGAACTCAGCAATAAAAAAAACGCAGACTATCTGGCAAGCTTTGCAGTATACTTCGCGCCACAATGTCTGTCAAGAACTGCAACTAGTTTTTGAAACACATCTCTACGTACCTTCAGTACCACCATTTTTTCGACAAACACCGCAGCCTCGCAATTTAAAATATGTAAATCGCACTTGCGCGACACTGCACAGCCCTGTTAATGCCTGAACACCCCTGAACACTCCGCTGCCACATCGGAACACCACAGGGCGTAAAACAACAGACAGACCTGCACTGCGCACCGTTACGCTCTGACAGGTCAGGAGCATACATGGCAAAAGAAAAATTAAGCTACGCCCAGAAACAGTGTATCGGCAGCGCAGGCAAGCTGATGCAGCAAACCGAAATGATCCACCCGGGCGCACGTATCGGCGTAGCAATGTCTGGTGGTATGGACAGCTGGGTACTCATGAAAACCTTGCTGCATCGTCAAAAGATAGTCCCGTTCACATTCGAAATGATGGCGCTGCACATCAACCCCGGTTTTGACGATACTTGCCATGCACCGCTCGCTCCTTGGCTTATTGAACACGGCATTCCGTACCACATTGAAACAACCACAGACGGCCCAGATGCGCACTCCGATGTGAATCGCAACAACTCACCGTGCTTCTACTGTGCAATGAAGCGTCGCACACGCCTGTTTGAACTATGCAAGCAATACGAGTTAACACACCTTGCGTTCGGACATAACGCAGACGACCTCGTGGGAACGTTTCTTTTGAATTTATACGAAGCAGGCAATGTGCGTGGAATGTCCATGAAGGAAGAGTTCTTTGACGGCGACCTTACCGTCATTCGTCCGCTGCTCATGGTGCAAAAAGATGTTATCCGCAAATGCGTCCGTCAATGGAATTTACCACTGTGGGACAACCCTTGCCCATCTGCATTTGACTCCCGCAGAAAGGATGTAATGGACGATTTTCAAGCACTGACGAAGAAGTATAAAAATGTAAAACAAAACGTGTTCAATGGACTTACCAGATGGCAACTTGCCTTGACACTGGACTCGAAAGAGAAGTAACCTCGCAAATTATTTTTTCACCCTCAACTACAGAGTAACTGACAGACACTATGCTGTTTAATCGCTACCACGTTGTTGTCTTCAAGGACAATCAGGGACACTGCAATAAAATAAGCCTGCGCGGCTGGTTTTTTGCCAGTGTACTGATTCTTATCCTCGCACTATCCGCAGGTAACATATACCTGTGGAAGTACTATCATCAGTCCCAGACTCTTGCACAAGACCTTGCAGACTCTGAGAAAACAATCTTTGAACAGAACAGCCAAATCTTAAGCATGGTCGACAAATTACGCATCGTGCAGAAAGATTTACAGCGCGTGCAGCAGTTTGACACCAAACTGCGCATCATGATTAATCTGGACAAAGATCAGGGTGACACTGCATCCGCAGTAGGCGGAGCAAAAGCAAAGGATTTTGCAGACAATTATCTCCCAATCCATAGGCAGGAACTCCTCGCCCGCAAAATTCATAGCTTCCTGAAAGATCTTAATACCGACGTACAGCTGGAAGAAATGAATCAACAAGAGCTGATTCAGACATTCCGCAAAAACCAGCGACTTCTTGCTGCAACCCCATCCATCTGGCCTACAGAAGGCTGGGTTGCCTCCCCTTTTGGTCCTCGCCGTTCTCCTTTTACAGGACGTAAGGACTTCCACAAAGGTATCGATATCGCTAACAGAATCGGCACACCTATTTACTCAACAGCAAACGGGCGCGTCTCCTTTACAGGAACGAGTGGTGGATACGGCATCAACCTGATGGTGAACCACGGCTCTGGCGTTGTGACCCGCTATGCCCACATGAACCGATACGTGGTAAAGAAAGGACAGAAAGTAAAACGCGGCGAGCTGCTAGGCTACATGGGCAACACAGGGCGCTCGACGGGTCCACACCTTCACTACGAAGTTAAGCTGAACGGCGTGGCTCTGAACCCTAAAAAGTTTATCTTAAACTAGCCAATAAACATCAAAAAGGAAGTAATGTACACATTACTTCCTTTTATTATTTATAACGCATCTAATCTTTTTTTTTCTTTTTTTCCGAGTACATTTTCCCGCATGAAACGTACTCTCTTGATTGCATCGCAAAACATCCTCGGCAACACCGGCTCTTCAAGAATCATTCTGGCGAACATCAAGCATCTCACCGACGCTGGACATACAGTATGGACGATTAGCGAAAAGTGCGACAAAAAACGTGTCGCTCAAGCTGGCGGTAAAGCCATTACTGTTCCCAAAATCAAATTCAGCAAATATTCACGTCGCGTTATCTTTTCAAAATTCGTAGACATTGCCGCTACTATCCTGAAACCAGACATAGTCTGGGGGCAGGGAGAAAATCTCAATTCTGATATCATCAGCATGCACAACTGCGTTCACCTAGCATCAGAGCTCCTGAACGGCAAAAACGCCAAGGAAGGCAGCGTACATCGGCTTCATAAAAACTTCCTTTCTGCACATAATTTCAAATACATCATCGCTAATTCACAACTTATGAAAAGAGATCTGTGCCAACGCTTTGGTATAGATTCCAGCAAAATTACCGTCATCTATCCCGGATATTCGCCAGATCAATTTTCACTTGAAAACAGAGCAGAAAACCAAAAAACACTTCGAGAACAACTCGGCATTTCGGACGATAAAAAAGTCATCGGACTTATCACATCCGGTGATTTCAAAAAGCGCGGAATAACCACACTTCTCACCGCAATATCACTTGTGCCACAAAAACTTCGTGACACCATTGCCATTGTCATTGTCGGGAAAGAAAAAAACAAAAAACAGTATGCGGTTGAGGCAGAAAAACTAGGACTAGCAGAGCAGACACATATTCTTCCTGCTACACCGGAAGTACACAAGCTCTACCACGGGCTTGACCTTATGGTTCACGCAGGACCTATAGAAGAGTTCGGACTCATCATCCTTGAAGCGATTGTCAGCGGAACACCAGTACTCGCCAGCAAAGGCGTCGGCGCTATGGAGCTTGCCGACACCTCTAACACTGATTTTATCATCCCTGAAAAACCGGATGCACAAATATTTGCAAACGAGCTGGAAAAATTCCTTAAAGACCCAAGCTACACTGATAGATGGCTAGCGCTTAATCGAGATCGATTCACAGGCTCTACCGACAGCAAGCACTTTGCAGAAACAATCAAGTTTTTCGAAGACAAGGTCTTTGCATAACGCGCTCTCTACCTCGCAAAAGATAGCATCTTCGCACATTGCGAGCACGTAGCGAACCACCACGGCACTGATTCACAGCACCAACAAACTTACCTGAACGATTCAACAAGCTGCACAGCTTCGTCAGCACCAAGGTATCGTTTAAGCGTCCGTAACGGTGTTTCCGAAAGATCAATCATAAGAAACGCATCCAGACTGCCAAACGCGCTGTCAACGTGGAACGCACCTATTTTCCCTGCTAGACGCAAGTAGTGTTTAAAGAGAATCGGCATGGTTCTTCCGTCTTCCATATCCCTGACCAGCCCGTTAAGTCCGGTAAAACTAAGGTCTGAAATATTTAACGCTGACGGGATACCCTTCGGCAATTTCAATTTCGGAGATTTTTTTCCTGCCACGAGTGATGATAGCTCACCATCGATATGATGCTCTTTCAAATAATTCACGGCTGTTACAAGCGTAAATGGATTGAACTCAAGTGGCAGACTGCAAGGACCAAATAGATAGCGGGAACCCGGGCGACGTAAAATATATTGCCCAATGCCTTTCCAAAGCAGCATAAGAGGACTGTAGTCACGCTGATACTCAGGATGCACAATAGCGCGTCCTAGCTCCACAGCATGCTCAAAGCGCTTGAAGAATTCTGGCTTAAACTTGAACAACGTGCTGCAATACATACCTTTCACACCACTGCGTGGCACTATCTTATCCGTACAGCCAAGACGATATGCACCAGCAATACATTCTTTTACATCATCCCAAAGAATTAAATGATCGTATTCATAGTCATAGGTATCGAGGTCTAAATCAAGCCCCGTCCCTTCCCCTACAGGGCGGAAGGTAAATTCACGAAGTCTGCCGAGATCATGCAGCATATTCGGAATTTGGAACGCCTGCGCTTCAAAAACAGTAAATCCATTCTCTTTGACGAGAATTTGCTCTTCAGGAAGATTTGCAATCTCTCGCAACAACAAATCATGTGGACGCGCTTCAGCAATCTCCATCTGATCTTTTTCTTTTTTAAACGGAATGAAGAACTTTTTTGCAGCCGGTTGTTTGGCAAGAGAATAGCTGCGAACGCGCAAGTAATTTATCACATCATCTTCAGTGGCAAATGTTTTTAGCATGTTAGACGGAATAATATTGCCGACGCTGTAGGTAATTTTTTTATTACGCTTATTGTACAGCTGAGCTGGCAGCAGAGCTGTTCGTGCAAAGGGATGCACCATCCCCATCATATTAAAGAACAGACTATTTCGCCCGTGGAAATAGAGCGGCAAAACATCTGCATTCGTTTTACGGATGATACGCGCTACACTTCTATTCCAGACAGGATCAACAATACCGCCCATCTTTGGCTGAAGATGGGAGACCTCTCCGGCAGGAAAAACAGCAAGGCTTCCGCCTTCCGCAACATGTGAAATAGCACTGCGAAGCCCCCGAATATTGGATCGTCGCGCTTCCTTTGTCTCAAAAGGATTGACTTCTATCATACAAGGGCGCAGTTCAGGCATGACACCAAGCATAAAATTAGCAAGAAACTTACAGTCTGGACGTAGCGGCAGCAGCTCCGCCATAAGCGCAAGCCCGTCGATACCGCCAAACGGATGGTTAGAAACAATCACCAAAGGCTTGTTTAACGGTATATCACTCAAGCCTTTGCCAATGGCCTCAACTTGAATATTGAGTAATTCAAGTCCATTCTGACAAAAATCAAGGGGATTTTCCCTTCTTGATATGCTATCATAAACATTAACCAAACCATCAACACGAGTAACATGCATCAACGGCTTTTTGATCGGCGCCAAAACTTTTTTAACCCTAGGCGGGATAAAATTAAGGTCAATATTTCCGTGCTCAATGCTCCGTCTCATCATAGCCAACCTCTCAAGGCTAAATTCACTAACGACACTGCGGTTACTAGATGTGCTTCCATCATATACTATATTTCAGGATAATAGAGTAAAATTATTACACCGCTGTTCCATTTGTGTAGCGGTTTTTAGTATTTTAATCGATAAAAAATCTTTTATTACAAAGCATTACAAGTTTGAAAAAAATTAGCCCATGCATTTTCTTTGTTACGCTCAAATGCACTTTGCCCCATATTTTTTATAAAGTACCAGCCTGTTATTTGTATAAATAACAAATTTGTAATTTAACAAACACACAAGCACGACCTATAGACACTACATTTGACAATATTGTCAAAACAGCTGATTTCAGAGTTTACTTTATTACAAAATTGTCATAAAAACCTTTTAACAGGAAAGGGCATTTTCTGTAACAACTTGATTTTACAGGATTGGCACTATCCATGCTTTATATTTTCGCAAAGCAAAACGCACACGCTTACAAGCAGCGTGTACCATTATATTGCGCGAATCAGTCCAAAGGAGAGATTTTCATGAGTGGATCGTTAGCAAGACTTAATGCCATTTCGGCAGTAAACAACACAACATCAACAAGCAAACCTTTAAACTTCATGGAAGAAAAGCCAACCAACCTTTTTGGTTGTAACGTGTTCAATGACAAAGTCATGCAGGAACACCTTCCAAAGGCTGTTTTCAAATCTCTCAAACGCACAATTGAAAATGGTGAACAGATGGACCCATCCATTGCGGATGCGGTAGCTTCTGCAATGAAAGAGTGGGCACTCTCACGCGGAGCCACACACTACACACACGTATTTTACCCGCTGACCGGTCTTACTGCTGAGAAGCATGACAGCTTCCTTGAGCCAGACGGACGCGGTGGCGCAATCGCTCAGTTCTCCGGCTCTACTCTTATTCAGGGTGAACCTGACGCATCCAGCTTCCCTAACGGTGGACTGCGCACAACATTTGAAGCACGCGGTTACACAGCATGGGATTTAACGAACCCTGCGTACCTTCTGGAAAATGACAATGGCGTTTTCCTGTGTATCCCTACTGCGTTTGTTTCATGGACAGGCGAAGCACTGGATAAAAAGACTCCACTTCTTCGTTCAAACCAGGCAGTACATACACAGGCAAGCCGTCTGCTGAAACTGCTCGGTCACGACGATTTCGGTCGCATTCAGAACTACGCCGGTGTTGAACAGGAATACTTCCTTGTAGACCGCAACTTCTACTTCTCACGTCCAGACCTGTACCTTGCCGGACGCACACTCTTTGGTGCAAAGCCTGCCAAAGGTCAGGAACAGGATGACCACTACTTCGGTACTATTCCTAAGCGCGTACTCGCATTTATGATTGAAGCAGAGCGCGAACTCTACAAACTTGGTGTACCTGTTAAAACTCGTCACAACGAAGTAGCACCGGGGCAGTACGAAATTGCACCGATGTTTGAAGATTCCAACCTTGCAAACGACCATAACCAGATGATTATGAGCGTGATGAAAAGCGTTGCAAAACGCTACGGTATGGCGTGCCTCATGCACGAAAAACCGTTTGCAGGTATTAACGGTTCCGGTAAACACCTGAACTACTCCATCGGTAACGGCAAATTCGGCAGCCTTTTTGAGCCGGGTGAAACCCCGCATGAAAATGCTCAGTTCCTGTTGTTCTGCTCTGCAATGATCCGTGCTGTACACAAACACGGTTCCCTGCTCCGCTCCAGCGTAGCATGCGCAAGTAACGACCATCGTCTCGGAGCTAACGAAGCACCGCCTGCGATTATGTCTATCTTCCTCGGCGACCAGCTTGCTGACATTTTTGAGCACATCAAAAAAGGTGATGAAGTTACTTCTAAAGCCAAAGGTATTCTGCGTGTTGGTGTTGATACACTCCCACCACTGCCTATGGATGCTGGTGACCGTAACCGCACAAGCCCGTTTGCATTTACTGGCAACCGTTTTGAATTCCGTGCAGTTGGCTCCAGTCAGTCTATCGCAGGTGCACAGCTGGTATTGAACACCATTCTTTCTGATTCACTGGATTACATTGCTAACCGTCTTGAAAATCTCATGTACAGCGAAAACTGGGAACTCAACGACGCAGTAACTAAAGTTATTCAGGAAATTCTTCAGGAACACGACGCTGTTGTATTTAATGGTGACGGCTACTCTGAAGAATGGGCAGAAGAAGCTAAAACTCGTGGTCTTGCAAACCTGAGAACCACACCGGAAGCACTGCCAGCACTGAACAGCCCATCCAGCGTAACATTATTTGAAAGCTTCGGCGTTCTTTCAAGTCGCGAACTCGACAGCCGCGTTTCCATCTTCTTTGAACAGTACATCAATACTATTCAGACAGAAGTTGAACTGGCTATCAAACTTGCGCGCACTTCTATTCTCCCTGCTGCTGTTCGCTACCAGACAGAACTTGCGCGTAACTGCCTGAACATGAAAGAACTCGGTCTTGGATGCGTTAACGGTCCACTGACCAAGCTTACTGAAAATCTTAATGGATTAGAATCCGCTGCAAACGAACTCGAATCAATGCTCACCCAGTCACACAGCGGCGAGCAGGAACATGCACACTTCCTGTGCAACGATGTATTGCCGGTAATGTCCGAGCTTCGTGAGTACGCAGACAAGCTTGAAGAAATCGTTGCTGATGACCTCTGGCCTCTGCCTACCTATCAGGAAATGCTGTTCATTAAATAATCATCCCACATAGTTTGCCTCCTATTGGCAATCTTACTCCCCTGTCTTCCACGAGGCAGGGGAGTTTTTTTGTATATTCAGGAATAAATTATAGAAAAAAATTCTATTATGTGACAATTTTGTAAACAAGGATGCTTTTAACTTCTTGCTATTCATTTGGATGCTGTTTAAAGATGCGCCCGTGAATATCAGGGAAGAGCCTTAAAAAGACGTACTTTTTTTAAGATAGCTCAATGTATCCCCTTTACGATAAAATTTTCAGAAAATGGCAATCACTCCTGTCGTCCACCATTAGCAGGTTAGCCTTATCGGGAGGTATTTTGTGATGGAAGAATATACAGTGTTCAACTGCAAAAACGGCGATGATGTTATCCGTGCAGTCAAAGAGCACAACATCAGCTTCGTTCAATTTTGGTTTGTAGATATCTTAGGTACGCTCAAAAGTTTTCAGGTAACCCCTAAAGAACTTGAGGCTGCTTTTGAGGAAGGTATGGGTTTTGACGGATCTTCCATTCTCGGATTTACCCGTATTGAAGAGTCAGACATGGTTGCATATCCAGATGCAACAACATTTCAGATTTGTTCATGGCGTCCATCCGACCGCCCTGTAGCGCGCATGTTCTGCGACATTAAAAATCCGGACGGAACTCCGTACGAAGGCGACCCGCGCTACATTCTGCGTAAGCTCATCGAAAAAGCAGCGCAAAAAGGATACACCTACTACGTTGGGCCGGAGCTTGAATTTTTCCTCTTCACCGATTCTAAAAACCCGCAACCTGTTGATTCCGGAGGATACTTTGACGCACCTCCGCTCGACATGGGTAACGATGTACGCCGCGAAATCATTTTCTCTTTGGAAAAAATGGGCGTTGATGTTGAATACTCCCACCACGAAGTAGCGCCATCACAGCACGAAATCGACCTGAGATATTCCGAAGCACTCCGCATGGCTGATATTGCTATGACCTACAAAGTTGTAGTGAAGGAAATTGCTCGCAAGCACGGCTACTACGCGACCTTTATGCCTAAGCCGCTTTTCGGTGAAAACGGCTCCGGCATGCATGTGCACCAGTCCTTGTTTAAAAACGGCAAGAATGCTTTCTTCGATGCAAACGACCCGCATAACCTTTCTTCTGAAGCACGCAGCTATATTGCAGGGCTTTTGAAACATGCAAAGGAATACACCTGCATCACCAACCAGTGGGTAAACTCCTACAAACGCCTGCTTCCGGGATACGAAGCACCTGTGTACATTGCATGGGCGCAATGCAACCGCTCCTCCCTCATCCGTGTTCCAATGTATAAACCGGGTAAAGAACAGGCTACACGTATTGAACTCCGCAGTCCTGACCCAGCAGCCAACCCTTACCTTTGCTTTGCAGCAACATTGGGTGCAGGTCTTGAAGGTATTGAGAAAGGATACGAGCTACCTGCTGCTGTTGAAGAAAATATTTTCTCTATGGAAACAGAAGACCTCACAGCAAAAGGCATTGATTCTCTCCCTGGCTCACTCTTCGAAGCAGTCGAGTTGCTGAAAAATTCAGAATTGATGAAAAATATTCTCGGCGAACACATGCATTCCAACTTTGTGAACAACAAGCGCATAGAATGGGATGAATATCGAACTCACATCTCTGAGTTTGAACTTCGCAAGTACTTGCCAATTCTATAACCTAGTACCTACATAAAAGAGCAGCCGGTGTCTTAACAGATACCGGCTGTTTTTTTGCTATAAAATCTCTGATCTAAAAAATATACGTACACTACCGTGACGCAGCACTCTTACATGCTGTGTCAACTAGCAAACATACTACAAATACACGGAGACATCATGATTGAATACGTAGTAAGCGCCTGCCTTGCTGGCTGTAAATGCAGGTACGACGGCGAACATACCGCAAACGAAGAAGTACAGCAGCTCATCAAAGAGGGGCGTGCTCTTCCTCTATGTCCAGAGCAGCTAGGAGGCTTCGAAACTCCCCGCACACCATTTGAGCTAAAAAATGGACAGGCAATAACCAAAGATGGCGTTGATATTACAGAGAAGATGATGAACGGCGTCCACGAGGCTAGCAAGCTTGTAGCACTGGCAGGCTGTACCAAAGCCATCTTAAAATCACGGTCACCATCTTGCGGCGCCGGAATAATTTATGACGGATCTTTTTCAGGAGTGAAGATTGAAGGAAACGGGCTTTTTGCAGAAAAAATGCTTTCAATGGGGTTGGAAGTAACAAGTACAGACTAGCAAAAAGCACCTCTGCACTGGCGTGCGTTGTGCACATCTTAAAATCAAATTGCACTTGTGCATTTTTTGCACATATTGCATTGCACATCCTTTCCAGATTACGTGCACATTTTGCACATAAAAAAGTCACCGACACTCAATAGAAACCATAACATACTAATTTTAATGCCTTTTAAAGTTTGGCACGGTGTATGCTTTAAAGAAAAGTAACAGCATAGAGAAAGTAGATAACATTTCAACTACATAGTTTGCTCCTTTCCGCATTGTGGCAGATGCGAAAAACAACGTAGTACAACACTCCTCGTTATGATTATGTTATTTCATTCAGCTCCCCTTTACACCCCGGGGTGACTGAATAGCCTCCAGCAAAGGCAAAATAGCTGTATCCCCCACACTGATACAGCACAGGGTTAAAAAGAGAAATGGATATACCTCCTCACCATTTCTAATCAGGTCCCAACGGGGGGTGAATTTTTTCAACCCCCGCTTACTGAGCAATTAACAGTACTTACTGTATTTATATATAGAGACTATAAAAACACACTCACTCATACAAACCCACATCATTTCCTCCTTTAGCAAGGCCTCTTCGCTCCCCGATCACACGTATCGGGGAGCACTTTTTTTATCTGCTGTTCCCTTGCACAACCTTACTCTTGGCTGCGTGGTTAATAATGCCATTTACAAAAAGGCATTTTGGATTCGATAGAGAGTATTCTCGGGATGTTGCCAGCACCATAAAATAAACTCCTACTGAATACCCTCAGAGTAATCATGGAAGTTATAAAAACTGGCTGTGTACCATAACAAAATGGAACAGAATCTATACTACATGATGCACTCGACCCACGACCACAAGACAGAGCTATTAAAAGCACTGTCTTCGCTAAGTAACCAGTACACGGGTATTTTACGGCGCAAGCCACCGGGGGAGGAACGGTGGTCGCCTATCATGGTGCTTGAACACATCATCCTGACCGAGCGCTCTTTATTAGGGAATCTGCCTGACCCAGAAGACATGGAAGCAGTTTCTAGAACCTTCGGTAATAAAATTTCATACGCCATTGCCTCATACGCATTCAATTTACACTTGTTGCTTCCAGTCCCTGAATTAGCATTGATACCCAAAGGTGAATACGACATTGATGAGCTTTCTACCATGTGGTCAGAAAACCATACATGGCTCCGCTCGTTCATTACTCAAGCCCCGCGGGATTGCCTTGCAGAAAATTACTTCAATCACAGGATAGCGGGACCAATGAATATTGAGCAGGCTATGAGCTTAAACCTTGCCCACATTGTTATGCATGAATTCCAACTTTCACAAATATTCATGGAACTAAATGTTGAAACCCCATATTTGCCGTATGAACCATCCACGTAACAACGCACCAATTTTTTTGTCACCACAAAGAAAAAGCCCTGCTTCACTTGAAACAGGGCTTTTCTTTCGGCAAATCGACGTAAAATTTAATTAATCAGTGTGACAAACTATAGGTGGAGCGCAAACAAACATTGCCCACGCTAACTCATCATTGTTTCAATGACACCTGCATGCTTCGTTCATCAACAAAAAGAGCCTATAAAACTTGGCATGCCTTGCTACACAAATATCACATAAAGCCATGTACAAATATTTGCGGCAATAGCAACCCCGACGGCGGCAGAACCTGCATCTTTTGCACGTTTTATAAATTCGTTCTTCTCAGGCATCACTAAATCTGCAATATTTTCAATCGCGGAATTGCATAACTCAAAAGCACAGACTATAAGCCACATGCTAGTCAGCAATAACGCGGATGGAAAACCGAAGAGAAGCCAAGCAACCAGCAGTATAACAGGAAGGAGTAACACCTCCTGTTTAAATGCTATTTCAGAACGATACGTGCTTTTCAGCCCTTCGATAGTAAAACCTGTTGCTTGAAAAAAGTGTGTAACACCTGTTGCAATTGAATCTTTTATCGGCACAATGCCCCCTGTTCGGTATTATATCCATGTAGTTTACTGCAACATTGCTAAACTATTATGCTATCATAGTTTGTGCACTGTCAGGACAAATTTCATATTGACGGCAAGATACTCCAACTTGCCGTATTACATATAACTTTTACATTTCAGAATTTACATACTGTTTGTATCGTAAACATGCAAACAACGTTAGATAAGGCAATATATGGCAAAGGTATCACCAAATAAAGCAATCCGACGGTTCTGTCTCACATGTCAGGGTGGCTCCTCCAAACGAGTGGAGGAATGCGAAGATAACGAATGTTTCTTTTTCAATTATCGCCTTGGAACCGAACCGGAAACACCTGAGCGCAGTACTGTCCAACAAATCCGTCAATACTGCCTTATGTGCTCTGACAATAGCCGCTCCGAAGTACGATCTTGCAGCGCAAGAACTGATTGCGACCTGTGGTCGTTTCGCTTTGGATGCACTCCCAAAACGTGGACACGAGTTAAAAAGCGTGTAAATCAACCCCGCAAACTGCTGCTTCCGGGGTTGGGATAATTGTAGCCAAATTTTGACTTACGTTGGTATTGCATATTTCATTCACAACGTGAGATAAGCATTTGCCAGCATAGTTTCTTTCTACAATCAGAAATTGTGCGCAAGCTATACGTGCTCAACACATATCCCTTTAGTACAACTATCATTTATCACGAAACAAAGGATGCAAGGTAACTGCTCTTGCATCCTGAATTTACGAATTCTACTTTCTTATGCTGCATCCTTAAGCTGCATTCCCACAACTGACTGGTCATATGCAGCCAGCACATCCTGCTCTCGTAACGTCCCGATTAGTTTGCCTTCGACATTAACCACTGGCAGCTGGGATATGCTGAATTCTGCCATTCTATGCAATGCATCAAGCACCGCATCATCACTCGCAACGGTTTCAATACACGTCGTGGCAATATCCTTTGCTATCAACAAATTCTCCAAATACTCTTCTGCAAGCACACTCCGCAAATCGCGAAACGAGATTATTCCACTCAATTCACCTTTTTTATCTACAAGATGAAGATACGGTGCGTTTTTTCTGCGAAATGTTTCAAACACCTGCTGCAATGTCGCGCCCTCATACAAAGTATCCGGCATTATCTGCATTAAATCACGCACACGATATTTTTTAAGAATATTTTGCTCCATGCCATCCCGCAGATCAACGCCTCGCCGCATAAGTTTTACCGTATAAATTGAACCGGGGCTTATGGATGAGGCAATCAGCGTACTGATAATGCATGTGAGCATAAGAGGCAGAATAATATGATAGTTACTTGTCAGTTCAAAAATAATCAGGATAGCAGTGATGGGAGCATATGTTGTCCCTGCCACCAGACCGCCCATCCCAATAAGAGCAAATATCCCCGGAGAAGGAACAACAGCCGGAAATAGATAATGCACAGCAACACCGAACACTCCGCCTGTCATTGCTCCTATAAACAATGATGGAGCAAAAATGCCTCCGCTTCCTCCACTACTGATGGTAAGTGATGTTGCAAAAATTTTGAGGAAGATCAAAATAAGCATTGTTCCCCATGCCATTTTATCCATCAGCGACAACGTAATTGCCCCGTACCCTACCCCCATTAGTTCTGGAAAAAGGAGCAAAATCCCACCGATGCACAAACCACCAAGAGCAGCTTTAAGCACTGGTGGAATATGTATAAGATCAGAAAGATCTTCCATTTTATACAGTGTAGCAACAAACAATACAGCAATTAGTGCAGAAGCAATCCCGAGAATAGGAAAAAGTCCAAGCTCCCATATAGAGCCAAGCTCGTACACGGGGGAAATAAACGCTGGAAAATCTCCAAAGTAATATCGAGAAATTGCAGTAGCCGTGACACTGGAGAGAACGACAGGCGAAAATGATGCGAATCCGAAATCTCCGAGCAAAATTTCCAAAGCAAACATAATTCCTGCAATCGGAGCATTAAACGTTGCCGCAATGCCAGCTGCTGCGCCGCACCCCACCAGCGTTCTCTGATTACTTCTATTTACTTTAAGTAATTGTCCTAAGGTAGAACCGATGCTGGAACCAATCTGCACAATGGGACCTTCGCGCCCAACAGAGCCACCGGAGCCGATACATATTGCAGAAGCTGCTATTTTTACAGCCGCTACCCGCTTTCGAATTACGCCGTCACGTAACGCAACAGCCTCCATAACTTCCGGTACGCCATGCCCTTTTGCTTCCGGCGCTCCTTTGGAGGTCAACAGCCCTACTATAGCACCGCCAATTGCTGGCGGCAGCACAATCCCATACCAAGGGAGCGTATGATAAAACGCTAAAAAATCTGAACCATTATGATAAAAAAGAATCTGAACACCATCAATGGCGTAGCGAAATAATACTGAACCATATCCAGCCAGTACACCAACCCCAAGAGCCAAGACTAGCATTGGGGTATGCGCATTGATTCTAGATGAAACACCAAACCAAGGACGGGAGTCGCACACATTCTGCTGTGGCATAGTTCTCCTCCGGTGCTGTGAATAGAAATTAGTCTAAGCATAGCAAAAATTAGCACTTACTTCTATAGGTTCGATATTTTTTCATAAAGAATAGAATATGTTGAATCCAGCTTCCTTCCTAGCATCGTGCTTTGAACGTACCTGCACGCCTTCTCACAAACCAACTGAAATAGTCGTATGATACTTTTGCTAAATCTGATGGTTAAAAGGCGACACAGAGCACAGTACGTATTGCGGTTTTTAACTTGCAATAGATGTTTTCAATGCGTAAAAACAAGCTACAAACTTCCAAATCATATTATTTCCATACAAATATAAAAATCACAGTCTGTTATCGCATTCAAAACGATACCGCTGTCCAGAGGGATACATGGCGTTTCCAACTCCTGAATGGGATTTAGCCCTTTTTAAACTGATTAATATGCAATGGCGCAACGGCGTGCTCGATGTGCTTATGCCTATTGTTTCAGACCGAAAACTTATTTGGCTTATCGCAACCCCGCTTTTTTTAATGATCGGGAAAAAAAGTAAAAAATGGCGCCAACTGTTACTCGGATTCGCATTTATCGGTATCGCGGTTGGTATAAATGATATTGGCACCAACATTGTCAAAGACATTGCCGGACGTGTGCGTCCTAAAGACGCAGTGGCACAGTCATACCATTATGACTACAAGAAAAGTGAATGGCTGCAACGCCCCGCAAACTTTATCCAAACAGACACACACGGCTCATCATTTTTTTCCGGACATGCGTCCAACTCAACCGCAGCAGTTGTAATGGCAATGCTCATCTGGCCTAAGCTGAGATCTTTTTTGTGGATACTGCCTTTGCTCATCGGGTACTCGCGCATTTATCTAGCAAAGCATTACCCGTTAGACGTGATTACAGGTTGGTGTTTCGGGTTATGCGTCAGTTATCTCCTTTGGAAGCTGATACTCAAACGGCTCTACGAAACGTGGGGCGCACCAAAAGAATACCGGATACCATATCGACCATAATAAAAAGGGTGGAGTTACTAACTCCACCCTTTTTATTGGCTTTTCAACTTGTATCCATCCGTTCTGACTCCACACCACTATAAAAAAGGTGATTAGGAGCAGGCTACCCTCTGCAAGAAATTAACCCGTTTTCTCACAACCTAGCAACTCAGCAAAATCCATAGCTGCTTTCGGTTTGGACAACAGATACCCCTGTGCTTCTTCGCAATTATGCTGCTGTAAAAACATAAGCTGCTCTTCTGTCTCAACACCTTCTGCCACCACAGATAATTTCATCTGCTTTGCCATGGAGAGAATCGCAGACACAATGTTTCCATCATTTTCATTTTCAGGGATACCATCAATAAACATGCGATCAATTTTCAAAATGTCGATCGGGAACATTTTAAGATAATACAATGAAGAATAACCGGTGCCAAAGTCATCAATAACAATCTTAACACCTAGCTCGGCTAGTTCACGTAAAATCTGCGCTGTCTTTTCAACATTCTTCATCATAATTGTTTCGGTAATCTCAAGCTCCAGTTTGAGCGGATCAATTTGAGATACCTTGATAGCATTGCTGACAGTATCGTATAAATCTTCAGTGAACTGTACAGCAGAAATATTCACAGACAATACTAAGTTTGCGTATCCTTCAGTATGCCATGCATGCATTTGTTTGCACGAATCAAGTAATACCTGCTCTCCAAGCTCACGAATAAGCCCTGTTTCTTCCGCCACCGGAATAAAATCAGCTGGATTGCCAATACTGCCATCCAACCGAACCCAGCGAACAAGAGCCTCTGCACCTACTATTTCGCCAGTATTCACATCAAAACGCGGTTGATAGTATGGAGTAAATTCGCGTTGCTCCAGCCCTTCACGAATTAACCGCTCTAATTTCAGGCGCTCTGTCACCTGCTCCAGCATGCAACGATCAAAGCGCATCCAACTGGAACGCTTATCTTCCTTGGCGCGATACATAGCAATATCGCTTCGAGTCAGCAGTGTATTCGCATCATGTCCATCATCAGGATAGCAAGTAATCCCCACAGTTACAGACAGGTACAACTCATGAGACGCCACAAAAAATGGTTCTTTAAATATGGCATTAAGATGTTCAGCATGCTTTTCAATAATTCTTTCTTCCGTAACTTCAGGAAGTAAAGCAATAAACTCATCGCCACCAACACGAGCAACTTTCCCTTTTTCAAGAAAAACTGTTTTCAAACGCACAGCAACAAGCTTTAACAGCTCATCCCCAAGGTCGTGTCCAAGGCTATCATTAATACGCTTAAAGTTATCTACATCGATGAAGAGGATACAAAATTTGGTATTACCAGAATCCTTCTCTAGCACTTCGTGCAGATAATTCATCATGTATAAGCGGTTAGGCAACGTTGTAAGCTCATCATGATAGGCTTGGTGAGCGACAAGTTCTTTTTGAATTTTAAGCTCTGTAATATTGTATAATATACCTAAGGTGCTCAATTCGCCTTCAGTTTCACTAATCACAGAGCTACGATACAGCATATAATAAGATATCGTATTATCTTCATTTATATAGGTAATCTCACAATCACCTGTATTATTGTTCTCTATAACATTGCTGCATAAGGCATCCACACAAGGTTGGTTTGCGGAAAGTAAGTCAGGAATACGGCTGTTTATAACCTGATGTTTCTCACGCTGGAGCATCTCGCAAAAAGCTTTATTGCAATCAATGCATACAAAGTTTTTATCACTAATATATAAAGGACTTGGAATTGCTTCAACAAGGTTGTTTACAAAACTGCTATTTGACCGCAATAATTGTTGGTAGCGATTAAGCTGGTCATTTGTCGACTTTAATTGAGAAGAATGTGTTTCTAAACGAGATTCCAGCAACGCATGGTACTGGCTGCGTTCGAGTAGAAAGTTAGCCCGTTCAAGGCATTTTTTAACGGCATGGTCTAAAACACCATGATCTATTATCGGCTTGGTGATGAATTCCCACGCACCGTTTTTCAACGCCCGCACGGCTTCATCAACTAAATTTACACCGGAAATAACTATTACAGGCACATACGGCGCAACTTTTTTCACATACTCAACAACCTCAAGCCCCCCGGTTTCCGGCATAATTAAATCAGCAATAACTATGTCCGGCTGCTGTTGTGAAAAAAGTTTTATCCCTTCGGTACCGTTGCAGGCCTGCGTCACTAAAAAGCCGCTGTCTTCGAAATAAACCGAAATATTGCGGCGTAATATTGTATCATCATCTATGATTAGTAGATGCAATGTTTCCCCTTGCATGCGTTTCACCCCTCTGTCTCTCTCGCTACGTAGCAATGAATAGAGCAACCATCGCTGCAACAACATACATATGTACAGAACAATCGTGCGAAAGCTATTTCGCGCATATTACATGGAATACTAGACACTGAAAAGAAATTGTTACACGCAATTCTTATACTGGAGAAAATATGGCACACAGCGTACTGCGAAAGCAAATTGGATTAAAAAAGCGTATTGATGAATTTTTAGACCAAGTCAGTGAAGCATCTTTGTTGTTCAAACAAGGGGTGGGGTTCTACATTGACGAAAAACATGACCAGTTCGAAGAAAAGCTTGAACAGATTTCTACTGTTGAACACCACGGAGACGAGATGCGACGTGCTATTGAACGTCAACTGTATCTCAAAACACTTATTCCAGAGTCCCGTGGTGATGTTTTACAACTTTTAGAACAGATGGATACGCTGTTAGATTGTTGTAAAGAAGTTCTATGGCAATTTCAAATTGAGCTGCCGGAAATTCCGTACAAATCACACGATGACATGCAAGAACTCGTTTTGTATTCTGTAGAATCAGTAGAAGCAATCGTACGTTCTGCACGCTCTTTTTTCCGCAGCTCAGACGTTTCCGACCATCTCCATAAAGTATCTTACTGGGAAAGTGAGTCGGACAAAGTCACAACCCGCATGCTTATGAACATATACCGCCGTGACGATTTGAGTCTGTGCCATAAAGCCCAGCTGAAAGATCTAGTCCGTCAGGTTGCTCAAATTGCTGATAAAGCAGAAGACGTGGCAGACAGACTCACCATTTACGTTATCAAGCGCATGCTCTAAGGACGGTTGCCTATGTTGCCTGTATTCTTATCCAGCGGGCTTTTTCTTGGCTGGTCGCTGGGCGCAAACGATGCTGCAAACGTCTTCGGGGCTGCTGTAGGCTCGCGTATGGTGCGGTTCAGAACCGCTGCAATCATCAGCTCTCTCTGTGTTATCGTCGGCGCTGTCTATAGTGGTGCCGGTACTGCCCATACACTTGGTAAGCTCGGCGCAGTAAATGCTCTCGCCGGTGCGTTTATGGTTGCTTTCTCCGCAGCAATTACCGTGTACATGCTTGTAAAAGCTGGCTGCCTTGTTTCAACATCGCAAGCAATTGTTGGTGCTGTCGTGGGCTGGAACTTCTTCAGCGGCTCTGCCACCGACCCGACAGTGCTTAGTAAAATCATGCTCACATGGGTTGCGTGCCCTGCCCTTGCTGCTGTCTTTTCAATCCTGCTCTATAAGTGTATCGCCGGAATAATTAAAGCCGCTCAACTACACATTTTTACGCTGGACGGAATGACCCGATGGGGACTCATTCTTGCTGGTGCATTCGGCTCCTACGCCCTTGGTGCAAACAACATGGCGAACGTTATGGGGGTATTTATTCCCGTAGCAAACTTGCAGCCAATACAACTTTTCCCCGGCGTGGTGCTTTCCGCTACTCAACAGCTGTTCTTCCTTGGTGGACTCGCTGTTTCCGTTGGTATTTTTACGTATTCTCACAGAACAATGATGCTTGTCGGCGACGGCATTGTGAAGCTCTCTCCTGTTGCATCATTTGTTGTGGTTATGGCGAACTCCCTTGTTCTGTTCATGCTGTCATCGCAAGGACTCTCAGATTTCTCTGTGTCACTTGGGTTACCAGCAATTCCGCTTGTTCCGGTTTCCAGTTCACAGGCTACCATCGGTGCAATTGTCGGAATCGGTCTTCTAAAGGGCGGCAGAAGCATCCGCTGGCGATCACTTTCAAACATCGCTTTTGGATGGATTCTTACCCCACTGATGGCTGCAACAATCTGCTTTGTTTGCCTGTTCTTCCTGCAAAACGTTTTCCAGCAGACAACGTTCAAGCCTGTGTCATATGAGCTTACATCAAGCGCGTGGGACAAAATTACAGAAGAAGATGGCATAACACAGGAAACACTCACTCAGATTGACGACCTCTGGCTAGAACGGTTCCCGAATGCTGCTGCCTTCCGCAAAGCTTTAGTAGCCAGACTCGGCGAACAGCCAGAAGCTATCCGCAAAATTATGTTCTATTCACGACGTGACTCCTTGCGGCTTTCACCAAAAATTATCGGCAGACTTGATACAAAAAAACTCACAGAAGCTGAATTAACCGTACTCAAAGAGCTTTCTGGACAAGTCTTTGTGCACAGCTGGAGACTTAAAGAAGTGTTAGGTGAAATGTCTCCGCTATGGCGCTATTCCAGCACAGATGAGGAGCATAACAAAAGACTTGATGCCAAATTCAAGTACCTTGATTCAAAACTGCATAGTCAGGATGCAGACGGCTTATAACCCTTGAGTATCACCAGCCACTCCACTGTGCCCTCTTCAAACTGAAGAAATGCCAAGCGTGGCTTACTCAATGCTACCTGCAAAAAAAAGACTCTCCTCAAATGAGGAGAGTCTTTTTTTACCTATGGAAATACTATGGATAGCAGCTGCGCATCACCAACATAGTTGCTTATGCACCACCAGTACCACGCAACTGACGTTTGTCACCAATGCGCATTGTCACGCGCACACGGTCGAAATATTCAAGCAATGGAATGGCATACTTACGAGAAAGCCCCGTAAGGTCACGTAATTGCGCTGGTCCCATATCATCATGGCTAGAAAGATATTCACACACCATTGCTTTTACTTTTTCTAACGCCGGAGCATGGTAGTACAGCGTGTCTTTCACCTTAACCATCTCGCCTTTTTCTTCCATAAGCCGAAGTACAGGAAGTGCTTCTTTAACCTCTACTTCAAGCGGCTCAAGAACCTCTTTGAGATTTGGCGGAGTAATTCCACCTTTCTCATACGCTTCAAGAATAGCTTTCCGTAAGCCTTCCTGATCTGCTGCCATAGAAACTTTGTGTGTCGGCAAACGAAGAACATCACCATCAACGGCAATCTGTTTACCTTTAATAAGACGTTCTACAAGGAAATGTACCAACTTAGGCGAAAGATGTTTACCCCAGCCGGATGCAAGCATACCGCGGGAAAGCCCCGCCTTCATTGGTTCATTTTTATGGAATGTCGCCATAAACTCGATGCAACTTTCTGAAAGTTCGGTCAGCACCGAACCTGCAATATATTGGCGTTCCTCTTTATCAAAACAAAGAGCTTCCTGCTTACCGCCAAATAGATTGAGAATCTTTTCAAGCTTCTTCGTTTCAATATCAGTAAAAATACAAAGGCGTGTGAAGGACAGTCCTTTTTCTGCTGCCATTGCAAGGTGCAGACGCACCCTGTCTTCCGGCTCTGCCTTCGGTAATTCTTGCAAGCTGTTCCAGATCACATCGTAATGTGGATTTTTCTTACGCAAACGTTCTGCTTCCGGATGCAACAATTTGCCACCTGCAACGGTACGTAACGGCGAAAATGACCGCACAACACAACGGTCATTCGCAACACCGACCATTGGTTCAGGGAATCGCACTTCACAGATAGCTGTTTCACCCGACATAAGCTTATCACGATCAGGGAAATACAAACGCGCCAGAACATCCCGCGCACCATGATGGAAGTGAATTTCTGTACGATTTTTTAGCGGCGATGGAGAAGAAGAAAGGCACGTCAGCTCAATGTGCCATGTATCGGAAGGGAACAGCGTTTCAGGTAAGGCTAAGACATCACCTCTATGAACATCTGCAACTTCAACACCAGCAATATTTATCGCGGTTCGTTTACCAGCCGGAGCAACTTCTACAGCGCTGCCGTGACTCTGCAAACCGCGCACTTTACCTGTGCGCTCGTGAGGGTAAAAACGCACCTCTTCGCCAATTTTGAGAGAACCGGAAACCATCGTGCCCGTCACAACAGTTCCATGACCACGCATGGTAAAGGTTCTATCTACAGGCATACGGAAGAGGTCGGAGCGGCGCTGTGGTTTTAACTCCTGCTCCATCTGAGCAATGTGGGCGCGTACTGTGTCCAAGCCGTCACCTGTTTGTGATGAAACAGGGAAAATAGGCGCGTCTTCAAGGAATGAACCTTCTAAGAACGCCTTTACATCTTCTTGAACCAGCTCTAGCCACTCTTCATCCACCATATCGGTTTTTGTGAGCGCAACAAAACCTGTCGGTATACCAAGGAGAGAACAAATTTCCAAATGCTCACGCGTCTGCGGCATTACACCTTCATCAGCAGCGATAACAAGCATCACAAAATCGATACCTGATGCACCTGCAACCATGTTCTTAACAAATTTTTCGTGCCCCGGAACATCCACAATCCCCATTTTGCCCCCATCAGGCAAATCGAAGAATGCAAAACCTAATTCAATGGTTATCCCGCGCTTCTTTTCTTCTTCCAGTCTGTCACAATCAATTCCGGTAAGAGTTTTAACAAGCGTCGTTTTACCATGGTCAATATGTCCGGCAGTGCCCATTACAACAGGCATAGATACTCCTTGGGATAATTCCTGATTGATGCTGATAGCAGAAATTCAATCTACTCTCAGCAGCGCAAACTTTTGTTGTATTGCTTCCAGCAGCGGCGCGTGCTGCCAAAAGGATTGTATGTTGTATTGAAAAAAATCCAACTCCTCAACTATTCGCCGCTAATGGTAAATTTCGCACCATCATGCTATGTCTAGAGCAACACATTCAACGCATCACAGAGAGAGACTCTATGGAATTACTTGAAATACGCACAACCACCCGCGAAGAACTTATTGATATAACATCAAGGGTACAGACCCTTGTTACTGAAAACAACTGGGAAGACGGTATTCTTCTGCTCTATTGCCCGCACACAACTGGTGCTGTCACCGTTAATGAGGGAGCCGACCCCGATGTGGCACGGGATATCACAGTAAACATGCGAAAGCTTGTGCCGCATACTGGGGACTATCTGCACATGGAAGGCAACAGCGATGCTCACATCAAATCAAGTATGTTCGGCTGTGAACAAATGCTTATTGTTGAAGACGGGCGAATACAGCTCGGCACATGGCAATCTATCTATTTCTGTGAATTTGATGGAGCAAGAAACCGGAAACTCTGGATTAAATTTATGGGCTAGCAATCAAAGATAAGACGTGCCCGACAGCGTACGCTCTATCCCTGCCCAGCAACATAAATCCCCTCGTTCCACCGATATTGCCAACATATTCGACAGAACATATACTCAAATAATGAATAGATTTTTAGCATCCGAACTTAAAGAAACAACACCGGAACAGTGCCGCTTTCAAATTGTTCCTGTTCCTTTTGAAGCAACAGTATCCTATGGCGGCGGCACTTCCAATGGTCCCCGTGCAATACTTGAAGCGTCCGATCAACTCGAACTATGGGATGGTGAATCCATTCCCGCAGATGAAGGGATATTCACCCATACACCAGTAGATTGCACAGGTCCGACAGAACAAGTGCTTGCCCGGATTGAAGCAGCCGTAACAGCAGCTTCTGAACATGGACTCCCCGTTATGCTTGGTGGAGAGCACTCAGTAACACTCGGCGCACTGCGCGCCTTAAAAAAGAAGCACGGTTCATTCGGCATCGTCCAGTTCGACGCCCATGCAGACTTGCGCAAGGCATATGAAGGTGATCCCTACAGCCATGCATCTGTTATGCATCGTGCTCTTGAACTCGATATACCAATATTTCAGCTTGGCGTGCGGGCTTTCTGCACAGAGGAAGTTGCTGTTCGTGCCAAACACAATATTCCACATATTGATGCCAAAGAATTAGCGCGCGAACCACTGCCTGAACGACTATTACCGGAAGATTTTCCAGAAAATATCTATATCACCTTTGACGTAGACGGGCTTGATCCTTCTGTTATCCGCGCAACAGGCACTCCTGTCCCCGGTGGCATCCATTGGTGGCAAGCTCTTACGTTACTTGAAAAGGCTGTGGAGAACCGGAATGTTATTGGATGTGATGTAGTTGAACTTGCCCCGCAGGAGGGCGACCACGCATCAGACTTTGCTGCTGCACAACTTACATATTCTATGCTGGGTATCATTCAACGATCAAATAAATAACATTGTGGAATGTCGTTACTACTTTTAAGCCGAACCCTTTTACTTTTGGTGGTGACAATATGAAGTTTGCTATTATTTCTGACATTCACAGTAATGTGTTTGCCTTAGAGGCAGTTCTCAACGACATTCTTGCTCACGGTGCCGACCACATAGTCAACCTCGGCGACACCCTGTATGGACCGTTAGCTCCAAGGGCTACCTATGAGCTGATAACAGCATGCAATGTTACGTCTATTTGCGGTAATCAGGACAGACTTCTCTATGAAGCCACACCAGAAGAAATTGCTAAGAATCCAACACTTCAGTTTGTGTTAAACGACCTTGGAGAGGCTCCCGTCGAATGGCTTGATACTCTTGGGTTTGATTGCCAGATAACAAGGGAAATCTATGCCTGTCACGGTTCGCCGACAAACGACCTGACGTATCTGCTTGAAGATATTTCCAACGGAAAAAACCAAGTACGCTCAGATGACGAAATATTGCGAATGCTCGACGGGGAAGATTCGGAAGTAATTCTATGCGGGCATACCCATGTTCCGCGTGTTGTGGAACTCTCCTCAGGGCAGCTTATCGTTAATGCCGGAAGCGTCGGTCTGCCTGCATATACGGATAATCATCCCGTTGTGCATTCCATGCAAACGTATTCTTCCCATGCGTCATACACAATGCTGGAACAACTCTCCGAAGGGTGGAAAGTACAACAAATGAATATTCCCTATGCAGTAGAAGATGCTGTTGCGGCAGCAATCCGACAGGAGCGTTTCGACTGGGTGCGCTACCTTGCAACAGGAAGAGGGGACAACGTCTAATAAATAGCAGTACCGTACTTTTTATTCGAAAATATTTCACTCATACAATATTTACACAAACAATAAGCGAAGCTGCCTCTCAGCAGCTTCGCTTTTATTTTTGCTATCTCATCCGCAATAACACTTTCGGATGAAGAATTCTTTCTGCTACAAACGCTCTACAACAAGATTCCCCATAGTGTTGCAGCCAACAAGTGTACCACCGTTCGACATAATATCGCCGGTTCTGTAGCCTTCACGCAACACCTTCTGGACTGCTGTTTCGATAGCGTCTGCTTCTTTCATAAGGTTGAAAGAATGACGCAGCATCATTGCCATAGAAAGGATTGAGGCAAGCGGGTTCGCTTTGTTCTGTCCTGTAATGTCCGGTGCTGAACCATGAATCGGCTCAAAAAGACCGGAACCGGATTTATTCAATGAGGCAGAAGGAAGCATACCGATTGAACCAGTAATTACAGCTGCTTCGTCCGAAAGGATATCACCAAACAAATTTCCGGTCACAATAACATCGAACTGATTCGGGTCACGAACAAGCTGCATTGCAGCATTATCAACATACATGTGTGAAAGCTCTACTTCAGGATATTCAGCAGCAACCTCTTCGACTACTGCACGCCACAAGCGGGATACTTCCAGCACATTGGCTTTATCCACAGAGCACACACGCTTATCGCGCTTCATAGCTGCTTTAAAAGCAGTATGAGCAATGCGGCGCACTTCATCTTCATTGTAGACCATGGTGTTGTAGCCGTATCGTACGCCATCACGCTCTTCCTGCCCCTGCGGCTGACCAAAGTAAATACCACCTGTAAGCTCGCGCACAACCATTACGTCAATGCCGTCTTCAACAATATCCGGACGCAAAAAACATGCACTGGAAAGCTCTGGGAACAATTTAGCAGGGCGCAGGTTCGCAAATAACCCAAGTTCTTTGCGGATACCAAGTAATCCGGCTTCTGGACGAGTTGCTCCATCAAGATTATCCCACTTAGGACCACCTACAGCACCAAGGAATACTGCGTCTGCATTTTTACATGCCTCCACAGTCTCCTTTGGCAGAGGTTTGCCTGTGGCATCAATGGCGCAACCGCCAATGAGTTCTTCAGTCAATGTTACCTTATGACCGAATTTATCAGCCACTTTTTGCAAAACAGCCACTGCCTG
Organism: Halodesulfovibrio sp.; assembly: GCF_025210605.1. NCBI lineage: Bacteria > Pseudomonadati > Thermodesulfobacteriota > Desulfovibrionia > Desulfovibrionales > Desulfovibrionaceae > Halodesulfovibrio > Halodesulfovibrio sp. The sequence goes on from NZ_JAOARI010000002.1 coordinate 269,887, forward strand.
CTCGGTGATTTCCGGCCCAATGCCGTCACCCGGCAACAAAACTATATTCATATCCATGTTTCTTTCCCTCGATGAAATGTATATCGCACGTCCACAAGATATCGAACCTTCGACTGATTCCATCAGCAATACGCCAATGTTTATATCCTATCCTGCAAACTACACGCTTTTGTGATGCATAACGGATAAACTCCACTGCCTTGCAGCACTCGGGAGCCGACCAACACAACGCTTACTTATCTTCCAATTTTTCACTTACGAATGGAATAAGTCCGCCGTTATCGACAAAGTCACGCATAAACTGCGGCAAAGGAGGAAATTCTACCACCTTCCCAGTTGTTACGTTAACAACCGTACCTGCTTCGATATCGACAGCAACAATATGTCCGTCCTCAAAGTGTACAATTTCTTCGCCGATTTCGATAAGTAACAAGCCCATGTTAAAGCTGTTCCGATAAAATATACGGGCAAAAGAGTGCGCTACGACAACCTTCATGCCTGCACCGAGGATAGAAATTGGTGCGTGCTCACGTGATGAGCCGCAGCCAAAGTTTTCACCGGCAACCATAATGTCGCCTTCCTGCACACGTTTTACCCAGCCTTCTTCAAGACCTTCCATGCAGCTTTCACCAAGCTCTTTTTCATCTGTGGTTACAAGAAAACGCGCCGGAATAATGGCATCTGTATCTATATGATCGCCCACTTTGTGAGCTTTACCTTGCAAAGTCATGGTCATTTCTCCCAAAAAATATAGTTACCTTTTTTCCGCAACTCTACGAAGCCGAGGATTTCCATCACTATCCAGATGAACTCGCTTATAAAAGTTTTTGGAAAGGGGTCTGGGGAAGAACCTTTTTACAAAAAGGTTTGCCCCAGCCGCCGGAGGCAAAAAAAGTCTCACTACACCTTACGCGGATCAGCGATTTCACCTGCCAACGCACTTGCCGCAGCAACGGCAGGGCTTGAGAGGTATACTTCTGATTCGAGGCTACCCATACGTCCTTTAAAGTTACGGTTAGTGGTAGCTACTGCCACCTCACCGTCTGCAAGGATGCCCATGTGTCCACCAAGACAAGGACCACAGGTTGCAGGCCCTACAATACAGCCTGCTTCCATAAAGGTTTCAATCAAGCCTTCGCGCAATGCCTGCTTCCAAATATTCGGAGTTGCCGGAAGCACAATGGTACGTGTGTGAGATGCTACGCTACGTCCTTTGAGTACCGCTGCTGCTTCGCGCAGATCGCTTATGCGACCATTCGTACAAGAACCGATAACCACCTGATCTACTTTTTTAGGTTCAACGTCCTCTACCGGATGCACGTTGTCCGGCAAATGCGGACAGGCAACCATTGGTGACATTTTTGATACATCAAACGTAATCACCTGCTCGTATTCTGCACCTTCATCCGGTGTGAGAGCTTCATCGGTGCGACCGCGTGCGGCTGTGTATTCGAGTGTCTTTGCATCCGCAGGGAAAAGACCGCATTTACCGCCAGCTTCAATTGCCATATTTGCAATAGTCATTCGACCTTCAACATCGAGAGAATCAACTGTGGAGCCACCGAACTCCAACGCTTTGTACAATGCGCCGGATACGCCGATTTCACCGATAAGACGCAAAATGAGATCTTTTGCGCCGACGAACTCTGGAAGTTCGCCATTAAATAATGCACGAATTGTCGGCGGCACTTTAAACCAAGTTGAGCCAAGCGCCATACCGCCTGCAACATCCGTTGATCCCAGACCGGTCGCAAAGGCACCAAGTCCACCGTAGGTGCACGTATGGGAGTCTGCACCGATTACGATATCGCCTGGACCTACAAGTCCGAGTTCCGGCAAAAGAGCATGCTCTACGCCGCAGTCGCCGCCTTCGTAGTAATGTGTAATCTTCTGCTCCTGAGCAAATTCACGGGTGTTCTTCACCTGAATTGCTGAAGCAATATCTTTTTGCGGAGTAAAGTGATCCATCACCAGTGCCACTTTATCCTTATCAAACACAGACTTTGCCCCCATTGCCTTGAATGATTTAATAGCAAGTGGTGCTGTGATGTCGTTTGCCAGAACCAGAGACACATCACATTGTACGATCTGCCCGGTTCCTTCAATTTTCTGGTCTGTGTGTTTCTGTAAGATTTTTTGTGCGAGTGTGTGCGCCATGACTGTTAACCCTCCGAATTCATTTTATCGAGTCTGTTTAAAGCGTTGAGGAATGCTCTTGCGCTAGCGGCAATGATGTCAGGATCGGAACCACGCCCTACAGTGTTGCATCCATTTTCTTCGAGGCGCACGGTTACCTCGCCCTGTGCATCCCCGCCACTGGTGATGGCGTTGACATGATATCGTTTCAGCTGTGGTGAGCGTCCAACGATCTGGGAAATGGTTTTAAATACTGCATCAATAGGGCCTGTGCCGAATGTAGTGTGCTCTCTGCGAATGCCGTTGATCTCCATAACAACAGCGGCACTCGGTGGCACTCCCACATCACTTGACTGAACGGAGAGATGCACCAGTCTGTATTTATCAGGGATACGGTAGACCTCTTCAAGGATAATTGCCTCGATGTCTGCGTCGTAAACCTTCTCTTTTTTGTCTGCGAGGCGCTTAACAGCCTCGAAAACAATCTGTAATTCGTCATCATTCAACGGATATCCAAGCTCTGTCGTTTTGCCTTTGATGGCATTGCGACCAGAATGCTTGCCGAGAATGATATCTGTTTTTTCGCGTCCTACGGATTCCGGTGTCATAATCTCATAGGTTTCGCGGTTCTTCAGCATGCCATCCTGATGAATACCGGATTCATGCGCGAATGCGTTTGCACCGACAATAGCTTTGTTTGCTGGAATCGGCTGCCCAATGATTCTAGAAAGCAGGCGACATGTCGGGAACAATTGCTCCGATTTCACATTTGTTTCAATATCGTAGTAATCAGCGCGGGTGCGCAATGCCATAATCAACTCTTCAAGCGCTGCATTGCCTGCACGTTCGCCGATACCAGAAATTGTCACCTCTGCCTGTCGTGCACCTGCTTTGATCGCGGCAAGTGTGTTTGCAACGCCAAGACCGAGATCGTTATGACAATGGACGCTGAATACAGCCTTATGGCTGTTGCTGGTGTTTTCAATCACATGGCGAACCATAGCGCCGAATTCCTGAGGTTGTGCATACCCTACGGTATCAGGAATATTGATTGTGGTTGCACCAGCATTGATGGCTGTTTCTGCTACTTTTGCAAGAAAATCCCAGTCAGATCGGGATGCATCTTCCGCAGAAAACTCAATGTTAGAGGTATACTTGGCAGCGTGTTTTACTGCCGCTTCAGTCATTTCTAAAACCTGCTCCGGTGTCTTACGGAGCTTGTATTCCATATGTACCGGACTCGTTGCCAGAAACGTATGAATCCGTGGATGCTTTGCGTCTTTAATTGCATCCCAGCACCTATCAATATCCGCCGCCATTGCGCGGCACAAACCTGCAACCTGTGAATGCTTAATGGTCTGTGCGATTTTGCGCACTGCCTCAAAATCCCCTTGGCTTGCAGCAGGAAACCCTGCTTCCATAATATCGACACCCAAATTCTCAAGTTCCCGTGCGAGGCGAATCTTTTCGTTCTGGTTCATTGTTGCGCCTGGAGACTGTTCTCCATCTCTCAAAGTGGTATCGAAAATGTATAAGCGATCGGACATTGTTTTCTCCTGTGGAGTTACTTTTTTATTCTATTTCATAAACTAATTTCACAAAAACCTCACTTAGTTCGCTAGTAGGGTGCATAGTAGTGGACCATATGGGCGATATTCGGTTTTCCTTCGGGTCATCTTCGTCGAGACATCAACTGAGTCCATAATTATATCTCCTTTTTATGACATAATTGTTAACTTTTATACTGGATATAAAAAAAGCTCCGGTTCCTTCTTTGTAGAAGAAACCGGAGCTTTGGTTTGCTTATACTTTATTGGAGTAAGGCTTTGGGGCGGTGTGTTACTCGCCGTGCCTTCCCTCCGTGTTGTTAGCTCTCGGAAAGGTCACCCAGTAACTTTGTAGACCTGCGTGATAGAAATAGGAAAGTATACACAGGTCCGCTAATCATGTAGCCGCCAATAATAATGAAGCCTAGTAGCTTCGGCTCGCTAATAATTAGAGTAAAGATAAGGATAGCAGATACGAGAGTGCTAAATGGACGAGCTTTTACGAAACCGTACTCTTTAAAGGAGAAGTAACGCACGCGGCTGACCATTGAAAATGCTGCAACAAAGGTAAGACCCAACGCAAACGCAGGGACAATACCGCTGAATTCAGCAGGAATGTACTGAGTAAAGAAGACGAAAGCGGCAAGAGCGCAACCGCCCGCAGGTGAAGGAAGTCCGATAAAGAACTTTTTAGGAACCACAGCGGTGGAGACATTGAAACGTGCCAGTCTGAGAGCAGCACAGGCTGCAAACAAGAAGGCAACGGCAATGCCAAGACGGTTGAACTGGTGGAGGTACATTGAGTACATCATAAAAGATGGTACAAGACCAAACGCCACAAGGTCACACAAAGAGTCGTACTGCACACCAAATTCACTGGCAGTACCAGTAAGGCGCGCAACCTTACCATCTAATCCGTCCATGAGAGCCGAAAATAAGATAGCGGTAGCACACAATTCAAATTTACCCGCAGATGCCCACACCAACCCCATAAAGCCTGCAAAAAGGCTAGCGGTAGTGAAAAGGTTAGGTAAAATATAGATTCCCTTACGGGCTTTTGAATGGTCCATGCTCTTATGCTTCCTTATTAAAATCGAAACGAAAACCGATGGTAACAGTTCTACTCAGAATCTTATTTTTCTGTTCGGCTGGCAATTACAGTTTCACCTGCAAATACCTGTTCGCCTACAGCAACAGCAGGAGCATAGTCCTCTGGTAAGTAAAGGTCAACCCGAGAGCCAAACTTGATCATTCCGTAACGTTCTCCACGGTTTAACGCATCACCTTCATCCACACGACATACAATTCTGCGAGCAATAAGTCCGGCAATTTGCACCATAGTCCAGCGGCTGCCGTCTACATGCTCAAGGTCATATGCACAACGTTCGTTATCGGTAGAAGCCTTGTCCCATGCGGCGTTCAAGTACTTACCTGAATAGTATTTAATACCGCGCACAACACCCTGAATCGGGGAGCGGTTTACATGTACGCTGAATACGTTCATAAAAATACATACACACATACGGCGCTCGCCAGTGAACGGGTCTTCCATTGGTGTAATTTTGATGACCTTACCATCCGCAGGGCTTACAGCAAGCCCTTCTCCAGTTGGAGTCACACGTTCCGGATCACGGAAGAAATGCAGACTGAACCAGAAAAGGATAAAAAATACAGTCGAAAGTACCCAGCAGCCCATAATTGCAAATGCAAGAGTGCCGAGACCTGTTAAGACTAAAGAAGGAATGCCTTCGGGAGTAAGACCGCTTGAAGCTTTTCTCATATGGTATATGCCGGAATTATGGCTCCGGACTTGCTTGTTAGTTAAAAATCAGCGGGTACGTTATGCAATTTTCTTCTATAACGCAACATTTGCAGCAAGCACCACTCTCACCGCCTTTTCCCCGAACAGCAACATCAGAAGTAGTCTACCAAGCAGACTACTACTGACAAATTACTCACTAAAAAATTGTGCATATCTAACTGATTGTTCCCCAAAAAATCACCAGCTAGCGCACACTGTACGTAGCGTATTTATATTGCAGGAAAAATAAGATCAGGAAACAATTCCTGCAATTGCTTCAGCACCTTGTCATGCTCATCATAAAGCAGAGTCTGCATTCCAATATCGGTTGCGCGCAGCAGGTTAGAAGGGTTGTCATCCACAAACAAGGCACGCTCAGGTACAACATCCATAGCGCGGAGAGCATGATGAAAATAGTCATGCGAGCGCTTGGAAATACCTTCACGGAAGGAGTTGAACACTCTGTCGAAGTGAGAATAAATGGAATGCTCAAAGTCAAGGGATTCCAACCAGTTCGTATGGTCGCTCAGAATAGCTGTTTTGACGCCGCTTGCACGGATAACGTCAACGACTTCAAGCATCCACAATCGAACATCAAAACCTGTCATAATTTCTAAATGCAGCAGTTCCGTCTGTTCAACCAGCCCTGTTTTCTTGCGCACTTCTTCCCAAAATTCAACTTCAGTCGCTGTGCCGGTCGCGTATCCGCCTTCGTAACATATTTCTGTTGCAATATGCTGAAACTCATCAGGGTCAAATCCATTGCGCACAGCTATTTTACGCAATCCATTAACAAACCCTTCGTCAGCAAGTACACCGCTGAAGTCAAAAAACACTACCTCTATCGGTTGAGCCTGTTCCGTAGTCATAAAGCAACTCCAAATGCACGCAAGGTGCTTCTAAAAATTCCGAACACATTTCATTCAGAGTACAAAAAATAATCCCATACAATGAGTCAACCATATGTATGCACTATCACTTCACAAAAGAACACAATACAGATGCATCAGCAACCCAATACACCCTGTAATTTTATATTTGCATCCATCGATCAAGTAAGTCACTCTGAATAAAACGAGTTATCCATAATAGTATATCCCAGTAAGGAAAGCGCAACATGCAAAACGAAAAAAAAATTCGAATCGGTATCTCCTCATGTCTTCTGGGCAACCCTGTACGCTTTGACGGCGGTCATAAAAAAGACCAGTGGCTTGTAAATGTTCTTGGTGAATATGTTGAATACGTACCTGTTTGTCCGGAAGTTGAAGTCGGACTTCCCATACCCAGAGAAGCAATGCGACTTGTCGGTGATCCTGAAGACCCGCGCTTGGTCACAGTAAAAACGTATCAGGAAATCACTCCAAAAATGAAGGAATATGCTGCCAAACGAGTAGTTGAGCTTGAAAAAGAAAATCTCTGTGGATTTGTTTTTAAACGCTCTTCCCCTTCCAGCGGAATGGAACGCGTAAAAGTATATAAAGATGTAGACCCGAAAGAAGCTAAAAATGCAGGAGCACCAAGCCTGAAAGGCGTCGGTATTTTTGCCAAAAAATTCATGGAACATTTTCCGCTTCTGCCAGTTGAAGAAGAAGGCAGGCTCGGCGATGCTCGTCTTCGGGAGAATTTCATTGAACAAATATTCGTCATGCAGCGCTGGCGGGAATTACGCGAGCAGCCATTTTCACTGCATAACCTGCTAGAATTTCATGCACAGCATAAATTACTTATTATGTCGCACAGTGTGGAACACTATCGCTCAATGGGAAATCTTGTAGCACACGGAAAAAAAGTTGATCCAGAAACACTCATGGAGCAATACCAGACTGAGTTACTTACTGCATTGAAGATAAAAGCCACTGTAAAAAAACATACTAATGTATTACAGCACATTGCAGGGTACTTTAAAAAACAACTTTCTCCTGATGAAAAGCAGGAGCTTCAAGAAGTAATATCACAATACCATGCGAACCTTGTTCCGCTTATTGTTCCGATAACATTGTGTAATCACTATATACGAAAGTATGATGAAAAATACTTACGCTCACAATGGTATCTCAATCCACATCCGGTTGAGCTTAAATTGCGAAACCATGTTTAAACACTGATGCAACGAATTATTATACTCTATCATACAGTTTAAAAATTGCTTTTTTGTTCACTTCTAATCGTACTTTTGATTATATATTACAAACAACACTATAAATTGAACTATTTTTTCACTGTTGAAATGTACAAACATTACACTTTATTGGTAGCTTGCTTTATAGTTTTATAAACAAAAGGTCTTTGAATAAAACAAGAAATAACCATCACCCCCTTGTCACCGGAACGGTGAATAGGTACTACTCTAATATCGTGGACTAAATTACGAATTGAGATTCCATAGGGGGTTCTTGTGAATAAAAGCGAACTTGTTAAAGTAATGGCTGAGGATCATAATCTGTCTAAAGATGAGGCAGTCATGCTTGTAAACGTCTTTTTTGACAGTATCCGCGAAGCTCTTGTCGAAGATGGTAGAGTTGAAATCCGTGGATTTGGTTCTTTTAAAGTTAAAGAATACAAAGGTTATAAAGGGCGCAACCCTAAAACAGGCGAAAGTGTAAAAGTTTCTCCTAAAAAATTACCAGTATTCCGTGCAGGAAAAGAACTCAAAGAACTGGTGAATAAATAGAGCTTCTTTTCCTACTGAACTTTGCAAATTGAGACACACGCTCCGGTTTGATTGCGCCGTGCAGTATATGCACGAAGGTGCGGTTACCAGCAATATCGCCGGACACAATCTCACATTCGTATTAGCGGTAGCCTTCCTGTGGAATTCGCAACTATACGATGCAAAGAAACCAAAAAGAGTGGAGCATAAGCCCCACTCTTTTTTTATTGTCTATTGAAAATAAAGAACACTACACGCTGGTAGTGCTCAAAATCCTATTCGCTATCACTGCCAGCACTCTCTTCTTCGCGCAGATCAAGTGTGAAATGATAGGTATCGTCATCGAAATCCTTTGAAACCACAAACCCCAGCGAACGCGCCAGTTCAACCATATTTTTGTTATCCCCAAGGGCTTCGCCTGTAATCTGCATTGTATTTCGGGAACGAAGATATTCCACAAGATGACTCATCAACATGCGCCCCAATCCTTTGCGTTTCCAGTCGCTACGTACCACAACGGCAAATTCAGAAGTCGCATTATCCGGTGAAATCATAGCTCTGGCAGACCCGACAGTCAGCGGTTCTTCACCCTCTTCTGGAATAGTCTGAGCGATAAATGCCATTTCCCTGTCGTAATCAATCTGTGTCAGCTTAACCATTTCTGAACGCGGCAGTTCACCAACATTACCAAAGAAGCGGAACCGTCTATCCTGTGGGCTCAAATGTTCGATAAAATCCCAATGCGCTTTTTCATCTTCAGGACGTATCGGGCGTAATCGTAATGTCAGGTTATCACCAACCTGTACAAGTTCTTCCAGCTCCGCAGGGTATGGACAAATTGCAAGCTGGTCTGCACCGCCTACGTCTGTCCACGCCACACGAATGGCAGCATCCAGAGCAAAAGCGCCGCTTGAATCTGCCTGAATCGGATTAATTTCAAGCTCAAAAATTTCCGGTATATCAATAAGGAGTTGTGATATCGCAACAAGCAGTTCGTATACCGCCTGCGTATCTACACCAGCAACGGTTTCACTGCCTGCAAGCTGTTTACTAACATGTGTTGTTGCAACAAGCTCTTTGGCAAGACTCATATTTAGCGGCAAAAGCTCAGTCTGCTTGTCGTGTAAAAGCGGAGCAAGCGAGCCACCGGCTCCAAAACGGATAACAGGTCCAAATTGCGGGTCAGTTTCAACTTCGACAGCTAACTCAACACCACGCAGCCGTCGTGTCATCTTCTGAACATCAAAACCATAAATACGGGCTGCTGGCTGATACTGCGCCACATTTCGCAAAATAGCTTCCGCTGCTGCGGTAGCTTCACCGCCATTTTGCACATCCAACACAACCCCGCCAGCCTGTGATTTACGGAAAATATCCGGTGATACAACTTTGATGGCGAGTGGATACCCAACTTCGTCTGCCAATGCTGCTACATCGGCAACAGACTCTGCACTACGTGTTGTAATACAGTTTATCCCATACGCTCCCAGCAAAGCCTCTGCTTCCTGCGCTGTAAGCATCTGCCTGTTTTCTTCAAGAGCCTGTAAAACAATCGCTCTGCTTTTCAGCACATCTGTTTTGCTATCAGGACGAGACTCAGGAGCTTCTGCCAACTTGATCTGGTTACTACGGTACTGCACAAGATTCAAAAAGGTACGCACAGCGCTGTCAGGCGTAAAATACGATGGAATTTTAGCTTTAGAAAATATGCTGCGGGCATTCTCTGCATCAGTTGCACCAAGCCAGCTTGTAAGAATAACTTTTTTACTGCGCTTGCAGGTTTTCGCAACCTTCTCCGCAATGCTGGCACTATCAACACCCGCTGTCGGTACATGCAGGATAAGAATCCCATCCACAGAACTATCTCGTAGCAACGGCTTAATGGCACTTGCATACATATCCGCGTCTGCCTTGGCTTCCATTACCAGCGGATTCCAGTAAGACCAGCCGCTTCCCAAAGCTTCATCAAGATGCAAACAGGCTTCATCTGTCAATTCTGCCAGTTCTCCACCTCCCTGCAACAACAAGTCAGTTGCAATAAAAGCAGGAGCACCACCGTTTGAAACTATAGCAAGCCGTTTACCTTTAAGGGGCTTTGACCATGCAAGCGCCTGAATAGTATCGAAAACAGAATCAATAGAATCCATGCGAAGCATACCTGCACGCTTGAAGGCAGCCTCGTACACATCATCCGCACCGAGAATCATACCCGTATGTGCTGCAACTGCCTGCTCTGCGGCATGCGACTTACCCGCTTTAACAACGAGTACAGGCTTAGAACGCGAAAGCGCACGGGCGGCAGACATAAACTCACGAGCATTTGTAATCGACTCAACATACAATAATACAGCCCGTGTATTCATATCGCGGTGCAGATAATCCAGTACTTCACTGAATCCGACATCAAGCATGTCTCCAAGGGAAATAACATGAGAAAAGCCAATGGATTTGGATGCTGCCCAATCGAGCACAGAGGTAAAAAGGGAGTCAGACTGCGTAATAAAAGCAACTTTGCCTGTAGAGAAAGAAGAAGATGCAAGGCTGGCATTAATGCCGAGGGAGGGATTTATAAAGCCAAGTCCGTTTGGACCAAGAAGGCGGACAGAGTATTTATGAGCGAGCGCGAAAAGCTTTTCTTTTTTGCGGGCTGCTTCCTTGGTGTTGAATCGTGAAAACCCCGTAGAAAACAAAATAGCATTCTGCGTACCGCGTTTCCCAAGCTCTTCGATATAGTACGGAACCTTATCCGCAGCCACGCAAACAATGGCTAAATCCGGCGTGATTGGTAGTGTATCAATTGCCGTATACACAGGCTGACCGAAAATTGTATCCGGTGAATCCGGCTCTGTCACTACAGGCAACACAGGTCCCAGAAATGTTCCGCCAAGCAAATTTTGCATACATTCACAGGCGGCAGTTCCAGCCTCTTCAGAAGCACCAATTATCACCACAGAGGTCGGTCGAAACATCTGTTCCAGCATCGAATAGCTCACACAGACTCCTACGATTGGTTCCAGTTAGGCGTATACAGCAACACGTATTACATACTGTAGTTGAAACGTAAATTAAGTTCAAACAGTAGTGTTGCTTTCCAGCTGTCAGCCATAGTCCCATCGCTTTTCCGCCTGCCGCTCACCGTACCAGATTCTACCGTTTACCGACACCGTTGCTGCTCACCTTGGAATTCATACCGTTCACCGAAAATGAATACTCTTTTTCACTCGGATAGTTGCATAGTGCAGTTGTTCATTAACAAACCGAGCTTGATCTCGCAGAGGTCATAAAAAACATTTCCACCTTTCCCTTATGGTTTGTTTACGGTTGTGGTGCTCACTCTTCCTTGCAGCACGAGATGACGCCACAACCGGAACATGCATTTTCCGGTTTATCATGCGGTTTGGTAAAATAAATACAACCGCACCGTTTGTTACCGATACTTATTTCGAGGAGAGCATCATGAGTCAACATAACATCATTTCAATGCAAGAAGAGCAGCGCATGTTCACCCCTTCTGCTTCCCAAAACGCAGGCACTCATATCCAGTCCCTGAAAGAATATGAAGCGCAGTACAAGCGTGCAGCCGAAGATTACGAAGGATTTTGGGCAGAGCGTACAAATGAGTTACTCGACTGGTTCTCCCCGTTTACCAGCGTGCTTGAAGCAGATATGGACACTCCGGAAATCCGTTGGTTCAACGGCGGCACACTGAATGTTGCCCATAACTGCCTCGACAGGCATCTGGAGCTTGGGCGCGAGGACAAACCAGCACTCATCTGGCAAGGGGAGCCGGAGGAAGATGTTGTGACATACACATACAAGCAACTGCATGAAGAAGTATGTCGATTTGCTAATGTTTTGAAAAAGTACGGAATCGGCAAAGGTGACCGTGTAGCCTTGTACATGCCTATGATTCCGGAACTGACCATTGCCATGCTTGCCTGCGTTCGTATTGGCGCAGTTCACTCCATTGTTTTCGCAGGCTTTTCAGCCCTCAGTCTGCAAAGCCGTGTAGTAGATTGCCAAGCTAAAGTGCTTGTCACCGCAGATGCTGTATTACGCTCCGGTCGCGTGATTCCCCTTAAAGCAAATGCTGACGAAGCACTGGTGTCCTGCCCGAGCATTAAACACGTAATTGTTGTTGACCGTGCAGGACTTACGAAACAGGGCAAGATGGAATGGCAGGAAGATCGCGACATTTGGTGGCACCAAGCAATTCAACAATCGGACATTACATCTTTCTGCGAATGTGAGCCTATGGAATCAGAGGACCCGTTATTCATCCTCTATACCAGCGGGTCTACCGGAAAACCAAAAGGCGTAGTGCATACCACAGGTGGGTATCTCACCTACGCAGCACATACCGCACAGTGGGTTTTTGATATTCAGGAATCAGACGTGTACTGGTGCACCGCTGATATTGGATGGATTACCGGTCACTCATACATCGTTTACGGCCCAATGGCGCTTGGAGCTACGACTGTTATGTTCGAAGGCGTTCCAAGTTACCCAAGTCCAGACCGCTTCTGGAGCATCGTAGAAAAATTCGGCGTAACTATTTTCTATACTGCGCCAACTGTTATCCGCGCTCTTATGCGTGAAGGAATTGACTGGACGCAGCGCCATGATCTTTCCTCCTTGCGCGTTCTTGGCACGGTGGGTGAACCTATCAACCCGGAAGCATGGATGTGGTATCACGAGCAAATTGGCAAAGGTACCACACCTATTGTTGATACATGGTGGCAGACAGAAACCGGCGGAATCATGATTGCGGCTCTGCCGTTTGCAACCCCGCTTAAGCCGGGCTCTGCAACACTTCCGTTACCGGGTATTGATGCACGTATTGTTCGACCTGACGGAAGCGATGCTGAGCCGAATGAAGGCGGACACCTTGTTATCCGCAAACCATGGCCGGGCATGCTGCGCGGGGTATTTAACGACCCTGAACGCTATAAAAGCACGTATTTTGAACGTTTTCCGGGAATGTATGAATCAGGAGACGGAGCGAGAGTAGACAACGACGGCTACTTTTGGATTATGGGACGCCTTGATGACGTTATCAACGTATCTGGACACCGTATGGGAACAGCTGAAATTGAATCAGCCCTTGTTGCTCATCCAACGGTTGCAGAAGCAGCAGTGGTTGGAATGCCACATGCCATCAAAGGCGAAAGTATCTATGCCTACGTTACCTTAAAGGCAGATGAAGAAGAAACAGAAGAATTGCGCGCACAACTTCGCACATGGGTTCGAAAAGAAATCGGTCCAATCGCTACACCGGAAGTTTTGCAGTTTGCGGAAGAACTGCCAAAAACCCGAAGCGGTAAAATTATGCGAAGGATTTTGCGAAAGATTGCTTCTGGAAGTACAGGAGACTTTGGTGACACTTCCACTTTGGCCGACCCTAGTGTCATCTCAGAACTCGTTGAGGGGCGCACTGAACTGACAGGAAGCTAACTTTTTCATTCTGCCGGTCTTCCATGAGCTTCAGGGGACAATCAGTTGTACGTTTATGCAACCTACTTAACAGTTGGAGAGCAGCCGCACCTGATTGCCCCTTAGGCTCTAGGGATGCAAGATAAATAACTAAATGCTCTTTCCCCCAGATATAATTGACATGCACTGAACAAGCATTCATTGTTCAGTGCATTTCTTTTGACAGCAGCCACGATATAGGAGGAGACGCTCCCGTACGCGGCTGCTGTCAACCATGAACACTGCCAGCGCGGGCGTAACGCGGGGCTGTGTTCAAACTCACCAGCGATGCATGAGTAATTTTACGGTCAAACTACGCTATACCAATCAAAGAACTTTATAGAAAAAAAGCTGAGTATCGAGACAGATACTCAGCCTTTTTTCTATAGCACTCACTAGCGGCTATTCAGCCAATAACATTCTTAGCAAGATGCCTCACTGCGGTAAGCATGCAATCTGTCAGTTTTCCCCCGCAACGATAAACTCAATCGATTATTTTGCGAAACCAAACAAAACATAACTTACAATACGTTCGGTATAGTCTTCAGAGTACTATACCCCCCCGTGCCCCGATGAAGACGAGCTTCACCCGGCTTCCCCCCGATCTGAACCTCAAAGATTCAGACAATCCTGTAAGATCACCCTGAAGCCGTACTATTCCCCAGCGTGGCTTAGCAATCTTTTCCCCAAGATTACCGGGAGATCTTACATCTTTAGGCGTAGTACAACATCTGTATAGGATGTTGTGACCAAAATTTTTTATCTGCCATCAATGTGCATTGTGATGTGCAGGTATTCTTCGCATGTACTCTTTACAAAGCAAGGACAATGCCAAACCACACTTTTTATATAAATAAATATATTTCGAATAGTTATAAACCTATCGAGAATGGAGGTGCACAAAAAAAGTGTCTCATGAGACGTTTCATGAGACACTTTGAGACGGTTCGAGACAGTTATCTTATTAGAAAAACATTTAAGCCAACCCAAGCTCTTTTAACTTTCGGTACAACGTAGCTCTGCCCATACCAAGCAGTTTTGCAGCTGCGGTTTTATTCCCGTTTGCAGAGGCAATTGCAGCCTGCACTTCCTCTGCGGTAACTGTATGACAAGGAACACGTACTTGCTGCATAGATGCAGGCATGTAGGCATTTGGGCTAATGAGAGGCTGAGGCGCATAGCCGCCGCCGTAAGCGGCACCGTACCCACCACCATATGGAGGGTGACGAACAACATCAGAAGTAGAAAGAGGGTCTGCGCCAAGGATTTGTACTGGCAAATGATCCAACGAAATACGACCAGAGCGGGCAAGAATGGATGCATGCTCAATGGTATGCTTTAATTCACGGATATTGCCCGGCCATGGGTGATTCATAAAAACTTGCATTACTTGTTCTGATACACCAGAAATCGAAACTCCAAGCGTGTCATTAAACATATCGATAAAGAACTGAACCAGCAGTGCCATATCATCAAGGCGCTCCCGCAATGGCGGCAAATGCACGTTCATTACGTTCAGACGATAAAATAGATCAGAACGGAATACACCTTGTGCCACGCGCTGCTGTAAATCTGCGTTGGTAGCAGCAACAATGCGCACATTAGCTTTGCGGGTAACAGTATCACCTACCCGCTCAAATTCATGGGATTCTAAAAATCTGAGTAACAACACCTGAATCCGCAATGAAATATCGCCGATCTCATCAAGAAAAATTGTGCCGCCTTCCGCAGCTTCAAACCGACCAACCTTATCTTTGGTTGCACCGGTAAATGCTCCACGAACATGACCGAACAGTTCGCTTTCCAGCAAGTTCTCTGACAAGGCAGAGCAGTTAACACGAACCAGTGGTCCATTTGCGCGTGCACCGTTGTGATGCAATGCTTCTGCCACCAGCTCCTTACCTGTACCAGACTCACCAGTCACAAGCACGGTTGTGTCCAGATCAACAAGGTTCTCCAGCATTGAGTACACATTAAGCATACTCTTGCTTGTCCCGATGATGTTTTTGAATGAGCGCCGCTCCTGCAACTGCTCTTCAAGAGAAACAAGGCGGGTAATGTCACGCAGCATGAGCATAGCACCACGCTGACCGTTAACTCCTGATGCAAACGGCGAACAGTTAATCATAAAGATATGCCGTGCATCAGAGTCCAGTAACAGCTCAACGCGCTCCTCAACGATACGCTCCCCGTACGAAAGCACATCATGGAAAAATTCATCACAGCGCAATGCCAGATCAGGCATAACCTGCGGCAACATTTTTCCAACAACATCGTCCTGCTTAACCCCGAAAAGGTCTTCTCCTGCACGGTTGATACTCTGCACGATAAGCTCAGGATCAACTGAAATCATCACGTCCTGCATAGAAGAAAAGAGAAGCTCGAGATGCTGCTTATAGCGATCTTTTTCCTGAAGGGTTCGCCTGAGCTGCATATTGGATGCACTCAGTTCTTCTGTCCGGCTGGCAACCTTCTCTTCCAACGCGCTGTTACTTTCAGAAAGTTGTTTGTAGAGAAAGAAATTTTCAATAGCGATGCTTGCTGCGACAAGCGTCATAGAAAGCAGATAATATGAAACATCTTCCGCAGGCTTATCGCCCTGAAGAACTCCGACAAACATTCCCACCGGTCCAGAGGATGTTTGCAAAGGGTGTAACAGCACGTCTCCAAGTTCTTCGAGAGTAACCGTAGTAGGATGGTTGCGACGCAATGCCCATGAGAACATGTGGTCTTCCATCAGCTGGTGGCAAGCTTCAGTAATACGTTCTGCTTCAGGGCTTGAAGAACACCACGACAACACAAAGTCATGCGACACTTCATCTACCAGCAAGAACGCCATCGTTTTAAAGGGATGGATGGCCTCTACGTTGGCTGCAATTTCTGAAAGCATCGTTGAAACATCGGCAGCTTCGCTAAGCCGATACCCAAAATGCCCCATACCTGTTGCAGCCTCCAGAATTTTTAACAATGCCTGTCTATTTTCCGGCGTGTTTGTCTTCTCTGGAGAACCAAAAGATTCATGCTCTACCATCTCACCCAACTTTGCTTATAAGTACGACCTAACCAGCCGAGAGCGTTATCCTCTACGGCTCACTTTCCACGACAGCTCGAAAACGGCGTAAACGCTGTCCGCTGCCTTTCCCTACTTGAATTACACCAGCAGCAACAAGGCTGCAACTCTCGGCACCCTACATACCATCAGTCAATATTTCATGCGTATCTGCAAGTTGCCTGTCATACTGTGACAGAATAGGAACAAGCGCAGAAGGCGAAATAGTTGTCTGCTCCAGAGTGTCTGGAAAAAAGTCAGGCAAATGAAACGTGCAGAAATCTTTTCGACGCAAGCCAGTAGCCATAATAGTTGCCAGATGCACAACGCTTGTATCAAGCGGTGCCGGTGAAGATGATGGACTGTAACAATACCGCACAATGTTAATAAGAGGTTCAGGAATATTCCATGACTCTAACAACAATGCCCCCACTTCGGCATGATTGAATCCAAAAACAGCACGTTCAGCCACGGGCAACGGTATGCCTTTTTTTCGACTGAGCAACACCGCTTTGCACATGGAAGCCGGATCATAACTAATCATAAGCAGCATACCGACAGGCTGAAGCAACCCACCAACAAACAGGCGCTCTTCCATAAGTCCATCGCACTGCGATCCCAGAAGACGTGAGAGGATACCGCAAGATATCGCGTATTCCCAAAAATCCTGAACATTAAATACAGTATCCGGAACACCAGGGAAGTGATGTACAACACTTAACCCAAGCGTTAGCGTCGTCAATTCGTTTGAGCCAAGGATTGTCAACGCACGTTCAATGCTTTCAATGCGCGCAGGAAATCCGTAAAAAGGACTGTTAACCAATTTTAAAATACGCGCAGCAAGACCGGTATCCTTGGCAACAATGCCCGCAAGCCTGCGTGAGGTTGTGAATGGAAAATTCAACTCACGCACTATTTCATAATAAATATCAGGAAACGATGTAAGCTCGAGTTGCTTTTCCACCACATCTTCAAGAGTAACCATACCCGGACGGAGAGTACTTTTGCTTGCGTAATCATAAAGATCACGCATTGACGCAGTGTCCATAATAGAAAATCTGTGACTTCGGATAGCCCGCGTAGTGCGCTTTATACAATGCGTCTTAAATTGGCGCAAAAAAGGTGATCCAGACTCCTGCCCCCGAAAAGCCTGTGTCACATAGCGCTTGGCAAGCAAATGTGCTTCATCCTCGACGGACTCTCTTTCCAACTGAGCCTGACGGGATGTTACACGCGTTCCTCCCATGATATCAGCCTCAACAACCCCCCATGCTTTAAGAATCATTATCTTTTGTTCATCTAATTCAACACCGGCCGGAAAAAGACGTTTTCCCTTCAGCCCCCGAACTTCACTTTGAAGCACCATACCGGATTGAAGCAGGTCAATACTTAATTTTCCCACAAACAACTCCTGCTATTAATAATCACAATGCAACTTAACTAATCTATCCAAAATATGATATAATTCATAGCCCTCTTTGCGCTAAAAAACTCTATACACTATTTGTAAAATCATACATAGATATAACAGTAACACCTTGTAACTTGTATGCTACAATTCAACATCTACTAATACAGTAACTAACACTGAGCGTGGTGCAGCAATGTCAGAATACAACAGTAAAGCTAAAGAAATCGTTATTCTAGGTGGTGGATTCGCCGGACTTTGGGCAGCAAAAGAATTCGGTAAAAAGGAAGGATACAACGTCACAGTTGTTGACCGGAACAACTATCACCTCTTCCAGCCCCTTTTATATCAAGTAGCATCCGCAGGGTTAGAGCCGGAACAAATTTCGTATCCACTCCGTGGCACTTTTCGCAAAATGCTGAATATTGAATTCCGCATGGCAGAAATCACCGGTGTAGATCTAGATAAAAAAGTCCTCCACAGCGATGTTGGAGCCATTCCTTACGATGGACTGATTATAGCACTGGGCAGTGTAACCAATTTCTTCGGTATCGAAGGCGCAGAAGAGTATGCATTCTCGCTCAAAAGCGCTGAAGAAGCTATCGACATCCGCAACCATATTCTTTCCTGCTTTGAATATGCACAGCACGAAACAGACCCGGAAATTCGCAAAGAACTACTGACCTTCACAATTGTCGGCGGAGGCCCTACAGGTGTTGAATATGCCGGTGCTCTTTCCGAGCTTGTGAACACATCCCTGCACCGAGACTTTCGAGGCTTAAACAAAGAGGATGTGAAGATAATGCTCATAGAGGGAGAAAACGGTCCACTCAACGGATATCCTGATTCTCTTCGCAACTATGCCAAAAGACGGTTGGAAAAACTTGGTGTGCACGGATGGTATCATCAACACGTCACTAAAGTAGAGGCAGACAAGGTAACATTAAAAAAAGGGATTACAATTCCAACACGCACAGTACTGTGGACTGCCGGAATCCGTGGCAACAAGGTTGCAGAACATATGGGCGTACCACTTGGTCATTCCAACCGAATTATTACGACACCAACACTGCAACTGGAAAATCATCCAGAAGTCCTTGTTGCTGGCGACTTAGCACTACCAATGGATGGTGATACCCCTCTCATAGGTCCTACAGTTGCTCCAAACGCAATTCAACAGGGAGCGCACTCTGCAAAGAATCTAATGAAATACTTCGAAGGGGAAGAACTCAAGCCATTTTCATACTTTGATAAAGGCTCGCTAGCCACCATTGGTCGTTCTAGCGCAGTTGTTCACTTAGGAAAACTCAAAATTACCGGTTTCTTTGCATGGATTACGTGGTTGATAATACACCTTCTCTATCTCATCGGATTCAGAAACCGCGTTATTGTCTTTATCAACTGGGCATTTGAGTACCTTTTCTTTGAACGCGGAGTACGGTTAATTATGCCGAAGACAAAAGATACAGTCCCGCAAGGAAAGGTTGATGAGTATTCAACAGAAAGTACAGAAGGCGAAGCCCTTAATGAACGTTCATCCAGCACATAACATCATGAAAAAATCACTAGGACTCGTTATATTTCAGACGGGTATGTCTTTTAGAATATGAAGTAAACAGGCAGCTGAAGTACAAAATACGTAAATATCAGGCACGGTCATACTGGCTTTTAAACAAGCGGAAGAATTTTTGGTTTACTATAATCTTTTCTAAGGTTGATAAGTATCAAAAGTACGGGCAGTATGCAGGTACGGTAATAATTTTTTATAGACCATTATTGCCATGCTGCTTTTATCGCAGATGAAATGACCCCGTTTACAGACAGAGTCGGTTTTTGAGCTGATTAAAACAAGCCGGTACAAAACGCCGTAACAATGATTGCACACTATCTATGCTGTTACGAGTTCATCTGTACAGGCGTGTTATCAAGCTGAGAGGATGTGCTTATGATTTTGAATGCCAATCAACTGAAGGCGTTGCGCCAACGCAATGATGAAGAGCTACGCAAAGAGCAGCCAAGCTACGGCTACCCCGCACAAACAATTCGTGATCTGCTTCACACTGTGGAAGCAACAAAGAAAGAAAAGAAAAAGTGGCAGCGGTTAGCTCAGGAACGCGGCAGCGTAATTGAAATCATGAAGAGAACACGGGAAGAACAAATTTAGTTCTTACTAAAAAAGGAAAGGGCATCCTTTCCTTTTTTTACGTCACATATCCTGTCCTAGAAAAAGTGCATAACCCTAAGACTTATTATAAAGAACCAACCTAAAACAAGGACTAAACGTTCTCAGCGACGATAATAGCATGTTGCCTGAGAACTACATTCTTTCAGTATAAAAAGCCTGTGGCTATACGAGACATCAGGCAAGCACAGTTTAATGTCACTATTTTTTTGGCTCTTTTGTTCCTGAATAGGTACAGGCGTTGCGAATCATTCTGTAGTGCCCTTCTTTATCAACCCCGATAGGACGCCCGCACAAACAGAAAACCTTGCCGTCCCGCTCATCGATTTCGAATATCTTTTTTATTCGATCCTTATGACACCGGACGACCTCACCCTTGCCTATTTTATAGTATTTCCAAAGCTTCCTGCGGCAGGATGCACACTTAAAAGTCAGCATTATATTCCTCCTGACGGGTTAGCCATACCAAAATTAGCACCTAGAACACGACGAGTCTTGGTGACTCATTAAAAATCCGGTGCTCTATCAAATTCGAGCATTTCACCGGAAACAGGATGCGCTATCTTCAAGTATCTTGAATGCAACATCAAGCGTTCACCGGGGTTACGGGTTCCATACAGATTATCTCCCACAATCGGACAACCTAGCCCGAATTTGTGCGATGAATGCACACGCAGTTGATGCGTACGTCCAGTAATCAAGTCAAACGCAATGCGCGTCTTTCCATTCTGATAATCAAGTTTTTCCCACAGGGTAATACAACGCTTGCCTTGAAGAGGGTCATATATGCGGATAGGGCTGTTGAACCAGTCCAGACGCAACGGCAGATCAATAGTACCGCTCTCTCCTCGCACTTCCCCATCAAGAATTGCTTCATATTTTTTACCAACACGACGCTCGCGGAATTCTGTTGAAAGATTCCGCTTTGCTTCCATTGTCAGTCCTAAAATAAGAATCCCAGAAGTGGACATATCAAGGCGATGCGCTTCTGGATGCTCAATACATTCCGGATACATTTCGCGTACACGGCTTACCACACAATCAGCCTTTTCCGGCCCCTTGCCGGGAACAGACAATAAGCCGGAAGGCTTATACACTACAACACAGTGTTCATCTTCGTATAAAACATCTATTGAAAGATGCGATGCATCATATTTATCAAACATGTATCATTCCAAACGTTATGTAAGCCCACAAAGCATAAAACCGAGAATCGGCTGGCATTTTTCTTCGCACGCTTCATAAAAATTGCCGTGCTGCCGTGTTTGTGACTTATTCTCCGCCCCGAAAAAAAATTCTGCAATACCAAGTGGTGTCAGTTGATTCTGCTGTGCATAGTGAATCAACTTAGGAGCGCAGCAATCTGCCGTTCCGGTACGCATTCCCTGCTTGCTGAAAAATACGTCCTTCAACTGCTTCTGTTCTCCCTTAAAATTCCCAAGAACATATACTCCGTACAATTCATCCATCAACGCGCGAGAGCACGCTTTACGCTCCTGCTTCAACTGGCGTAGCAACGTGGTCTCTGCGGGATCAAGTGCGGCAATACGTTCCGAATACTCGTTAACAACCTTGTTCCCAACAGAGTAGACTTCGTTATACCGACCCAAATCCATAACAGGCGGAACCCATCCGGGGATTTCGTACATTCTGTCATACTGACCGGAAAAAGCGCGGACAATACCTACAGTGCCATCCTGCTTTTTGCAGACCATAATGCCGAGCATCTGCCCCAGAGCTTTACCCCAAAGGTAATCCAAGCTGTAATGCGGATCACCTTCAAGCGCATCCAGTTTACTTTGAATGATGTGACGGTCTGCAACACCTTCTGGAACAGGAAGGAGCATATCCCCCTTGTCTTCCAGTTCTTGCATCAACGCTTTTGCATAAAAGCGAGCCTGCCCGTATGGTACAGAGTGTACACTCCCGCATGCAGCGCAATAGCCGAATGCCGCTGCTTCTTCAGAAAATTCATCTGTACATGTCTCCACAGGAATAAACACTCTTCTCTCCTTAGGCGTAAATAGCAGAGTTCCATGTTCTGCACCGCAAGGTATATAGGCACTGAATGCAAGAACAGCAAGGGAATGATGATCTACAGACAGCACAAGCAAAAAACATGTGCCTGCCAGTCTGCGAACAAAAAAAAACGAGGTGATAAACACCTCGTTTTTTTTTGCAGATCTACCGGATAGAATGACTATAATTTATAAAAAATCCCTATAGTAGCGGCAGCTTACCCTGCATAGAACATGACGGCAAACACCTAAAGAGAAAATCAATGTATCGAGCGTAGTATCCGGAAATCCAGCGATGTTACCATCGCTTATATTGCAACACGGCATAAGGACTGCGATTTAGAGGCATAATAAGAAAACATACGACCAGGGATGCATGACCTGAATGCCTTTTCTATTCTGCGTACTCCTACGCTTCCATTGCCGATGCAATGTTCTTAGTGGTTGCCGCAAGTGTGACCGCTACCGCCGCCACAAGTAAATTCCTGTGAGAAGCGAGGAAGAGAGCCAGCAATAAATGCGCTGATTGCATCCTGCACGTTTGCTGCACCGTTACCGTGCAGAACATCAATGCCAACCTGACGGAAGCCCATCAATGGACGCATGCCCATACCGCCGGAAATAATAGCCTGCACTTTGTGCTCTGCAAGGTAATTTACAGGAGCCATGCAACCGCCATGTTCATGCGGAATATTAGGGATAACTTCAACATTGGAAATGTTGCCGTTTTCTACAGAAACAAGTGTGTACATCTGGCAATGGCCAAAGTGTGCATCCACGCCAGCTTCGAGTCCACCTGGTACTGCTGATGGAACTGCTACGAGAGTTGAAGACATATTTTCTCCTTGTAACATGTCAAATTTCTAGTGCTGCAAAATAAAATTACAGCTGTAAGAGTACATTATTCCAGATACCGGCAAAGGCAGTGTACATAACTGAATCAAATTCGGTAACAGTCTTGCGCTCCACCATAGCTGCTGTAACAGCATCTGAGTGGGGAACACGACCGACTACCGGATATCCGTGCTGAGTGCAAAACGATTCAATTTTATCTGTCATGTCGGTATTTAAATCATATTTATTAATGACCACACATCCTTTTACACGGAAGTG
Source organism: Halodesulfovibrio sp. (assembly GCF_025210605.1). NCBI lineage: Bacteria > Pseudomonadati > Thermodesulfobacteriota > Desulfovibrionia > Desulfovibrionales > Desulfovibrionaceae > Halodesulfovibrio > Halodesulfovibrio sp. The sequence continues at coordinate 293,263 of NZ_JAOARI010000002.1, forward strand.
GTCACACAATGCGGCAACGCGTTCTAAATCATGCAGCCCTGACGGGGTAGGCTCAGTGACAAACACGGCAAGATCTGTCCCCGAAAGAGAGCTGATAACAGGACAACCGATCCCCGGCGCACCATCCGCAAGCAAAATCTCATGACCATGTTCTTTTGCTGTTTTGCGCGCTTCATCTTTTAACAACGCCACAAGTCTGCCGGAGTTTTCTTCGCCCGGATACAGTTGCGCATGTACAAGATTACCGAAACGGGTCTCAGACCTGTACCATTCGCCACATTTTTTTAATTCGAAATCAATTGCTTCAGCAGGACACAGCGCTACGCAAACCTTGCAGCCTTCGCACTTCAGCGGGTCAACAACATAACGACCATTGTCCAGCTTGATAGCGTCAAAGCGACAGCGGGTTAAACATTCACCACACTGTACACAGTCGTCCTGACGTATGCTTGCTTCATATCCAGACCAAAATTCATGATCCTGATACTTTTCCGGCTGGCTGATAAGATGAAAATCTGGTGCATCTACATCCAAATCGCATAGAATCGCATTTTCGGAAAGATGAGCAAACGCGCCAGTAACAGTTGTTTTACCAGCTCCGCCCTTGCCGCTGATTACGAGAATCTCATGCATGGACAGACTCCTGAATAGAACGGGTCAATTCTTCAAACACAGGCTTCAAACTTGGAACTGCATCAGTAATTACTGACCCTGTTGAATACGCTTCTGCAATACCTCTTTCAAACGGAATCTCCGCCCAAATCGGAATATTTTTTTCTTTACAGAAGTCGTACACCTGTCTGTCACCAATTCCTGCCTTATTTATCACAACGCCTGTGGGCTTGTTAAAGACAGAAAAGGCTTCATACGCAATCTTAAAATCATAAAATCCAAACGGGGTAGGCTCTGTTACCAGCACCAGACAATCTGCATCTGCGACAGCACAAACAGCAGGGCAACTCGCACCGGGAGGAGAGTCGAGAATAACATCACGAGAATCATGTTCATACGTTGAAAAGACCTCGTTTTTAACCAACTTCATTAGTGGAGGACACATCGCCTCACCGATGCGTAGTCTACCCATATGGAACGCAATATCACCGGAAGTGCCATGGCACAGCTCGCCCAGCTCGCGAGAACTCTCTGTTAATGCGCCGGTTGGACACACAGCAATACAACCGCCACAACCATGACACATATCTGGAAAAGTTAATAAAGTATCCCCTATTAATGCAATTGCCTTAAACTGGCACAACTCAGCGCAGGCTCCACAAGAGGTGCACATCCTCTCGTCTGCTTCAGGAACTTCTATATAGCCTTTTTCCGTTCCGGTGATTGCAGGATGTAAAAATAGATGAAGATTCGGCTCTTCAATATCAAGGTCAACCGCAGCAACAGGGGCTTTCCAGTTAGCTGCCAATGCTGCGGTAACCGTAGTTTTTCCAGTGCCACCTTTACCGCTGGCTACTGCAATAATCACTAGAAGCGACCTCCGCCTCTTTGACCGCCACAGCGTCCACCGCCCTGACCGCCACCTTGTCCGCGACCCATACCACGGCCTTGACCGCGTCCGCCGCCACCTTGACCACGTCCGGCACCATTACAGTTCCCTGCATTTGGGGTCTGCTGAGGAGCCTGAGCAGCACCGCCGCCCATACCGCTTTTCCCTTCAGCATTAGGTGAAGCTGCAAGAGTGATATTGCCGTTGTTAAATTCTTCCACTGCCTTGCGCACGGTCATGTTTTCAACATCCTGACCAACTTGAACATGTGCCGCTTCCAATGCAGTAAACGCTTTAGGACCTACATAGCCGGTGAGTACAACCTGTGCACCGCTTCCTGCTACGTTCTGTGCAGCTTGAATGCCTGCACCTTGAGACATGGTCTGAGAAAGACCATTATCCAAGTAAGAAAATTCAAGACTCTGAGAATCGACAATCAAAAAGCCAGGTGCTCGTCCGAAACGAGGGTTAACAGTATCGTCAAGTGTGGGACCATTGGTACTGATTGCTAATTTAACTGATTCCATAAAAATACTCCTTGTGATGTCATTGCATCAGAAAATGCTGGCTCAAGCGCCTCAGCGTTACATATATTCACGCCGGACTTACCTCTCTGTCTGCTTACCACCTGAAAAACAAGGCTGTCCTGCTTCATTCTTAGCTTGTAAGTCTGCTTCAAATTTATAATCCCCACCTTCAACTCGAATCGCGCATCCTTTTGCAAGCGCTGTTGCCACAGTTTTTCGAGCACCAGCTAAAATGCGACCAAGAGTAGGACGGGAAACACCCATCTGTGTTGCAGCTTCTTCCTGTAAAAATCCCTCAGCATCAATCAACTGTAACGCTTCAAATTCGTCAACAGACAATTCTACTGTTCTTAAATCCATCATCGGAATTCCCTGTGGTTTATAAAAGACCACATGAGGCATCTTTCTGACAACGCGGGTTATTTTTCGTCTGCCCACAGATTCTCCTGTTCGGTTAGTAAGTGTTCACACTGTATGCCCTCGCTTTGCAAAGTCAACACAAAAAATGAGCATAGGCTCAAAACAAATCATAACTGGTTGATTTATTTTGAACCTATGCTCAAAATTTTTTTGTCTCATTGTCGGGCTGAATCTAATTTAGATACAACTTATAATCGTAGCACTGTCAATTCAAAAAGCGCTTACAGCAAATCCATTTCCATACCTGATAGAAATAGTAAAAAATAAACAGCCAACACTAACAACACCTAGTTATAGTGACTAGTTAGTACCGTATGGCATTTCGACCAGCTTTTTTGGCTTCGTATAGCTTTACATCCACTCGATGCAATAACGACTTGATAGAATCATCGCTATATTCAACAAGCCCTATGGAAACACTTACGGGCAAGGTTACATCCTCATACACACATGGAGTTTTTTCAATGACTGCATGAAGCTTTCGGGCTGCGGCAACACCGCCACTTATATCAGTCTGTGGGAACAGAACAAGAAACTCGTCACCACCTATTCTAAATACAGAGTCATTTCGGCGCACAGTTGACTGCACACAGTTAGCAACATGCTGAAGCAGATGGTCACCAGCCGGATGTCCATACTGGTCATTGACCTGTTTAAAAAAGTCCAAATCAAGCATGAGAGTTGAAAACTCTTCCTCAACCTCTTTGGCTTGCGAAATGTGATAGTCCAAAGCCTTCATTGCAGCTCGGCGGTTTCCAATACTCGTTAACTCATCTTTCAATGAAAGTTCAGTTAGCTTCTTATTAAGAAACGTAATTTTACCCTGTTTCGTATTCATGCGGCACTGCTGGACAAACACCACGCACGAGAACGAGAATGCCAAAAATATAGTGAAAATACGCGCCATGTCATAATATTTATTTTTAATAGGATCATGTCCAAGCAAGAGTTTCCATGTGCCATTTGGAACCCCTATCTCCATTTCCACAGCATTTTCAGCACGCCATTTTGCTGATGAAAACAATACAGGCGCTATCTTCGCATCAGGATTCGCACCTTCTAATTTTATGTATAAGCCTTGCCCCTCAAGCTTGCGAACCCTCGGCGGTAAAATTCTATCAACGGACAGTACTGCTATGGTAAAGCCCCAAAATTGTTCATTACCATCTACAATTTTGAATATTGGTTTTCTGGCAATGACAGCATATTTGTCATTTTGAATCAGTTTTACAGGTCCAATAAATGTGACTTTACGACTATGAACTGTCTTTAAGGCTCCATTAGCACGCTTTGCATCGTGCAATAAATCATGTCCAATCGCACCTTCATTACCTCGTAAAGGATGAATTTTAGAAACAACACCACTTGGAGCAAGCTGAATCGAATCAACTCTAGAATTCATTGTAAAAAGTTGTTCAGCCCACTTTTCAAAGTCATCTATATTATAATTATTGGATTTGATAAGTACGTCCAAAGATTCTGTAAGTACAATTCCATATGAGATATTGCGTTGCACTTCCTGACCAATGAGCGCACCAGTATTGAGTAATGTATCACGTATTAATGCTTTTTCATGTTCAGCATCACTTCTAATAATAACTTCGACTAAACCTATTGTTATTAAAGTCATACTTAAGCAAAGCAAAGCTGTACTAATGATATTTATTTTACTATTTTTCTGCATAATATTTAGGCTCTTCAAAACAATATTTCTATATAATTACAAACAACAACGCTCAATATTGTCCTGATGGTATGAAAAAAAATGCTCAAAAGAAAATAAGACGTATATACTGTAGTAACTATCATTATTGCAACGTACTTTGTACATAATTTTGCGATAAGAATTCACTGCATAGAAATTTTGAAAAAAAAAAGTCCTCATACTTTCGTATGAGGACTAAATTTACGTGGCGGAGCCGACGAGACTCGAACTCGCGGCCTCCGGCGTGACAGGCCGGCGTTATAACCGACTTAACTACGGCTCCGCAGGATGGTGGGCGGTACAAGGCTCGAACTTGTGACCCTCGGCTTGTAAGGCCGATGCTCT